>DASYQB010000189.1:0-6078 GCA_036005985.1 Candidatus Methylomirabilota bacterium
ACGGGCGCGGCCACCGGATCGGTACCGCGAAAGAAACCGGCGAGAGGGACCACGAGGAGGGCCATGACCGCGGCCTGCGTCAGGTAGGCGTGGCGCCAGCCCATGGCCATGATCATGAGCTGGACAATCGGCGCCGACACCGCGCGCGAGAAGCCGTTGGCGGACTGGACGACGGAGATGGCCATGCCGCGGCGGTGCACGTACCAGCGCGAGAGGAGGGGCACGAAGACGACGAGACCCAGGCAGTTGGCGCCGATGGTCATCACCACGCCGTAGAGGGCCACCACGTGCCACAGGGCCGACGCGTATGCGCTGCCGAAGAGACCGAGGCTGAGGAGACTGCCGCCGAGGAGGACGAGGCGCCGCGGCCCGAGCCGGTCCACGAGCGCGCCGACGAGAGGCGAGCTGGCGCCGGCCACGAGCTGAGAGGTCGAATAGGCGACGGAGGCCTCGGCACGGCTCCACCGGAAGTCCTCGAGGAAGGCCACGAGGAACACCGCGTAGGAGTGCATGAGGCCCGCGCTGATGGTGAAGGTGGCGAAGGCGCCGCCGAGCAGGAGACCGCTGGATGCCCGGCGCGACGCCATGCCGGCAGGCTAGGGGGCGGGGGTCGGTCCGTCAAGTCGGTGGGGATTGCCCATGGTGGCCGGTGCCCCTATGCTGTCGCCTGAGTTGGCGAGCGCCGTGCACTCGAGCCAGGGAGATCGCATGTTCTTCGAGCTCAGGCAGTATCACGTTCGTCCGGGGCAGCAGGAGAAGTGGGTCAAGTGCATGGAGCAGGAGATCATCCCCTTCCAGGTGAAGATGGGCATGGTGGTCCTCGGCAGCTTCGTGGGCGAGGAGGACGCGAGCGTCTACGTGTGGATTCGCCGCTTCGAGAGCGAGGCAGAGCGCAAGCGCCTCTACGACGCCGTGTACCAGAGCGACTACTGGAAGACGGAGATTGCCCCGCGGATACCCATCCTGATCGACCGCGAGCAGATCAAGGTGACGCGGATCGTGGCCAGCCCGCGCTCCGTGATCCAGTAAGACCCGGGGTCACCGCGAGGCGGGCGCGCCGACGCGGACGGTCTGCACTACCGTCCTCACGCTCGGGAACTGCTCCTCGTGCCAGGCGATAAGGAAGCTCCCATCGGGGGCGGCGGCGATGTCGGGCTCCCACGCCTTGATGGCCGTGGAGAGCGTCTGGATGGCGCTGAAGGTCCGTCCGCCGTCGGCGCTGTAGCGGAAGAGGATGCGCCGCCGCACCGCCGTCGAGTCCTCCCACACCACCACCGCTCGCCCGTCGCGATCTACGGCCATGCGCACGTGGTCGGGAATGGAGGTGGTTGACGTGTGGAGCCGGCGCTGTGGCCCGAAGCGCCGTCCGTCGTCGGAGGCGGCGAAGTAGAGATCAGGGCGTGCCTGCGTGCCTTCCGTATACCAGGTGGCGTAGATGCGGCCGCGCCCGTCGATACCCACGGTGCCCCCGCGATGCGGGCAGGCCGTGATGCGCCAGTGATCGGCCGAGACCAGACTCGGCGCGCCGAACGAGCGCCCGCCGTCGCGCGAGGTGCTCAGCACCATGTCGCGAATATCCCCCGGGAAGACCTTGCGCCAGATCAGCGCCACTTGCTCGCCGGGGCCGGCGGCCGCGTCCAAGCGGCAGCACACGCAGGTGTCGTCGCCGACCTTGGTCATGCTCTGCACCTTGGTGCCACCCTCGACGACGCGGGCCATGTACGTCCCGGCATTGGCCCCGCCCTCGCGGCTGTCGAGCCACGACACGAGCACGGTGCCGTCCCCCGTCACGGCGAGGCCGTCGAAGGAATGCGAGATCGGACGGTCTTCGTTCACGCGCAGGTGACCGATGAAGCTCTGGCCGCCGTCGAGCGAGCGCGAGAGCCGGAGGTCCGAGGCGAAGAGAGTGCCTTCGGGCTTGGGCTTGGCCGAGGACCACGAGAGATAGATCTCGCCGGCGGGCGCCACCACGAGACGGGGCGGATGATGGAGCGCCTCGATGGAAAGGCCGTCGGGATTCACACGCACCGGCTTCGAGCCACCCGCGCCAAGCCGCGCCACGTAGAGCTGGTTCACCGGCCCTTCCTCGGCGGCCCAGGCGAGGAGCGCGCTTCCATCTCGCGCCGCTGCCACCGCCGCCCCCGAGATATGCATCTCGTGGCTCGTGCCGGCGTGCTTGAGCTCGAAGCGCGGGCCCAGCGAGAGCTCGCCTGCGCGCGCGCTCTCCGCGGCCGGGGTGAGCGGGCCGAGCCCGGCGAGCGCGGCGGCCACCGCGACGGCGGCGGCGGCCACGGGGAGAAGCATTCGATAGCGCATGGGTCTCTCCTCTATCTGATCTGGAACTGGACGGGAAGCAGGACCCACATGGCCACGGGATCGCTGCCTCGACGCGCGGGCTCGAAGCGCCACCGGCGCACCGCCTCGATGGCGGCCTGGTCGAGATCGGGATGACCCGCGGATTGCTGGACGACGATGTCGCCCACGCGTCCGTCGATGAGCACGTGGACCTTCAGCATGGTCGTCCCCTGAATGCCCTGGCGGAGCGCGGAGGACGGATAGCTCGGCCGTACCTGGTAGCCGCCTTGTGGCCGCGCGCTTTGCGTGATCGCTCCGCCAGTGCCGGTGTCGCGGCTGGGCGCCGAGGCGACCGCCGCCGGCGCGGAGACGGCAGCGCCCGCGGGGGGTCCGGGTGCCGCCACGGGCTCCCTCGACGCGGTCATGCCCGCGCCCGGCGCCGCGCTCGCCACGGGCGGCGGCATCTCGGGGGCCGCCGGCGTCGATACGGGCGGCGTGGCGACGGGCGGCGCCGGAGTTACGGCCTCCGCCACCTTGTGAAGGGGCGCGGCCAGCGATCTCGCCAGCCTCGCCGCAGTAGATGGGGCACGCTTCGCCTCCGGCTTCTTCTGGATTGGCTCCGGCGATGACGCCACGTCGGACACCGTCACCACCTCGGTGATGAGCACGGGCGGCCGGAACGCCTCGGCGGACATGATCCAGCGCTCCGCGGACAGGATGCCCACGATGAGCGCCACGTGCACGAGGCACGACACGCCCACGCTGAGCGTTCGCCCGCGAGTGAGCAGATTCAGCATGGGAGGCGATGCATCAGTAGCGCCACTGGACTCCCCCGTAGAAGCCCCGTCCGTCGCCCGGGAAGAAGGACTGCCCGAGGGCGTCGTCGGTGACCACGGCGGAGATGAAGGACTTGTTGGCGAGATTGGAGCCCTGGAAGGTCACCGTCAGATTCCAGGGCTTGTAGGTGTAGCCCATCTGGACGCCGTAGATGTCATAGGCCGACGTGGAGTTGGTATTGGTGCTGTTCACGGGATAGGCCTTGGGCACGTTCTCGAACTGGGGCGCGAAGAAGAAGCCCAGGGCGTTTTCATAACGCAGCTCGGCCCGGATGAAGTGCTCCGGAGCCCCGGGAAGGAGATTGTTGTTGAACACGGGATCGTTCACGAAGCGGAAGTTCGAATAGGTATAGGCGACCCGCGAGCGCAGCTCGTCTCCCGCCTCGCCCAGTCCCATCAGGCGGGCGACGTCCTTGACGAGCTGGACGTCCAATCCAAGCTCGATGCCCACGTGCCGCGACCGGCGGATGTTCTGAAAGAGCGGAATGGTGAAGGGGGCGAAGGGAAACGGCTGCACGTTGACGTTCTGGATCTCGTTCCAGAACTCGTAGTCGTAGACGGAGAAGTCCCAGGTCACCCGCGGGCCGATAGTACCCCGGGTGCCCACCTCGAACTGCCACGCCGTGGTCGGATTGAGCTCGTGCAGGTTGCCGGAGAGGTTCCCGGGCGCGGTCAGCTCGAGGAGAATGGGCGGCTGATAGGCGCGGCTGGCATTGCCGTAGATCTGGGCGGTGGGCGTGATCTGCCAGATGGCGCCCACCTTGGGGGTGGCTCCGAAGAAGTTGATGCTGTTCGAGTTGTTGCCGTCGCTGTCGCTCATGAGACGATCCCGCACGGCTCGATAGGAGTACTGCAGGCGCCCGCCCGTCACGATGGAAAGGGCAGGGGTGACGTTGAAGACGTTCTCCCCGTAGAGGCCGTAGTTGTAGGACTGGTCGATCTGGTTCACGAGGAGGGCGCCGGCCACCGCGTTACCCAGGTTCTGCTGCTGGGCGTTGTTCATCTGGGTGCCGAAGTACTGGAAGCCGGCGGTGAAGAGGTTCCGGTAGCCCGCGAGGGCGTTCGAGTTGATGTAGCGGAGCTCCTGGCTCCAGTTGTACGTGGTCTGGTCGATGATGGCGAAGGACAGGGGATGGTTCAGGTCCTGGTAGTTGAGCTGGGTCAGCGACACGAGCTCCTGGTTGGGCGCGAGAGGCAGCCGGAAGGTGAAGGCCCCGTTCGGATAGTCATAGTTCCGCTGCTCGTTGGCGAAGGCGGTGGAGGGATTGCGCTGCCGCGGATTGGCTTCGAACTGCCCGCGGGTGAGGGCCCCCGGCAGGTTTTCCAGGCTGCGCACCCAGCCCACGTCGAAGCGGGCGGTCATCCCGGCCCCGAAGTCCCAGCCTGTGCTCGTGTTGAGGCGATAGCGCTGTTGCTGGGCATGGTCGCGATAGCCCTCGAGCCCCACCGACGAGAAGCCGCCGTACAGGTCGAACGGCCCCCGCACCCAGCCGGTGGCGATGTGCTGCTTGAAGAAGCCGAAGGATCCCGCCTCGCCCCAGTACTCGATGGGGGCGGCGTCGTAGCCGGTCTTGGTGACGAAGTTGACGCCGCCCCCGATGGAGTTGGCGCCGTAGCGGAGGGCGTTGGCCCCCTTGAAGACCTCGACGCGCTTCGTGTCCATGAGCTCGATCGATTCGAAGTCGCTGAATCCGTCGGCCTGACCATAGATGTAGCCGTTGAAGAGAAAGTTCACGTCGCGATTGTGGAAGTTGTTCTGGAGGCCCGAGCCGCGGATGGCGAACTGGCTTTCGTCGGCCAGCCCGAAGCGCGGACGCACGAGCACGCCGGGGACGAAGTCGAGCACGCCGCGGAGGTTGGTGGCGAGAGACTCCTTGATGGTGCCTTCTCCGATGACCTCCGCTCCCCCGGGGACGGTGCGCTGAATCTCCTGTCTCGCCTGCTCGGTGGTGGCGGTGCGGTCGGGCACGATGATGGGCGTGCCCGGCACGACCACCGGAGCGAGGGTGGGGACAGGCTCCTCGGCGGTCTTTGGTTGCGCGCCGGCCGGCGTGGCGAGCAGCGCGACCAGGATGACGAGTAGAAAAATCAACGTTGAGCCTCCTCGGTTCCGCCGTACGACTCAGCAGACGAGTCGATAGAGAATCACGCGCGCGAATCGCTCCAGTTGAAGGTCGGGTGCTTGCGCGCTCGGACCCGGCAGGTGTGGCCGCCGGGGCGGTGGCGCGCCGTTGACGACAGCGGGACTTAGCCGGCTAGCGTCGGAGGCGCGCGCCCCTGGACGGGGCTGAGGAAGCTGGAAACGGGGTCGGTCTGGCTGACTTCGGTCAGGGCGGCGATGACGGGCAGGACGACGTCGATGGTGGCCCCGGCATCGGCGGCGGTGGCGTTCAGGTGGGCCGCTGCCACCGCAACCGCGCACTTGTTGAGCTGGGATCTGTCGACGAGATGATGGACGGAGTGGAGGCCATCCTCGAAGGCGAAGACGGCGAGGAGTAGCACCACCGCGAAGACGAGGACGCGGCGGGGCCGGCGCCAGCCCAGGGCGGCGATAGCGAGCCCGCCGAATAGTACGGGCCACGGGATGCCCGGCCGCTGGGGCGCCACGCTCAGGCTGGTCGGTCGCGAGCCTTCATCGGTGGTCGCCCGCGTATCGGCTTGCTGGACCGCCGCCGCATCGGAGGGCCGCGGAGCCAGCCCGCTATGGGCCCACGAGGGCGTGGCCGCACCGAGCACGGCCAGCGACACGACGGCGAGGATGAGGGGGAGTCCGGAGAGGAGCCGGCGCATGGACCATACCCTACTCAGATGGCGGCGGGAGGTCAAGACTGCGCATCGACTCAAAATTCCGGTTACCGAAGGACGCCTCGTGGATCAGAAGTCACGGTTACCCATTCAGCGGAGGAGGGCACCGTGACACGAGCGAGCTTGCGGGAATACGCGACGC
>DASYQB010000190.1:0-1670 GCA_036005985.1 Candidatus Methylomirabilota bacterium
GTGGACCTCGATGACATCGCCCGGCTTCATCCGCTCACGCACGACGGCCAGTCCGACCTTTCCCGACTGGAGCTCGACCGTCGCCCGTCCGCCCTCTTCGGTCACCGCCACCACCGAGAGCTCACGCACGGTGAGGAGGGCCTTGCCGCCCATCAGCACGTGGACCATCGAGCGTTCCTTGGTGATGATCCGGTCCAAGGCAAAGACGTCGTCACGCATTTTGAGATTCAGGGGCTGGGCAGATGCCGAGCGCGCCACCGTCGCCTCGCCGACGAGCGTGGTGACCACCCCGACTCCCGAACGTCCTTGCGCCTGAACACCAGCGGGCACGCCAATCACAAGCCCGACCAACACCATCGATCGAATCGCACGCCATGTGGCCACGGTTATCTCCGATTTCTCAAGGGGCGCTGAGCCCCGAATGTGTGTCTCTCAATGCCTGCGACTTCATGGTGAGAGGTAGCAACGCCAGTGCCAACGGACGATGTGGCTTGACTCATCGAAAAGATTGGGCTGTTCTCAGGATGACAGTACCCGTGGCACTGTCCGTGACAACCAAGGGCAGGGCATCCGCCGGAGAATGGAGCGTAGTAACGGAGAGGAGACCGATGTCGAGCGTGGAAACCGTGGAAGATCCCGAAGACCCTCGCCTCGCCGACTATCGGGAGATCCGCGATGCGGAGCGGCGGCGCCTGAGCGGCACCTTCATCGCCGAGGGACGTACCGTAGTCCTGCGTCTTCTGGCCGCGCGCCGCTACCGCGCTCGATCCGCGCTGGTCACCGCGCCCGCTCTTCAAGCTCTCGGGGCGACGCTCGAGACGGCGGGAGTGCCCATGTATCTGGTGCGGCAGGATATCGTCAAGGCCATCGTGGGCATCGAGTTCCACCACGGATGTCTCGCGGTGGGCGAACGCGGTACCGAGGCGACGGCGGAGGCCGTTCTCGCCGAAACGAATGCTGACCGCGTCGTGGTGCTCGAGGGTCTCGGCGACGCGAGCAATGTCGGCGCGATCTTCCGCAATGCCCTCGCCTTCGGAGCGGGCGCGGCCCTGCTCTCGCCAGGTACGGCGGACCCGCTCTATCGCAAGGCCATCCGGGTCTCGTCGGGCGCGGCGGTGGTGCTTCCCTTCGCGTGGCTTCCCGGCTGGCCAGACCTGGGGCTGCTGCGCGCCGCGGGCTACACCATCGTCGCGCTCACGCCGCGGGCCGACGCGCTCGCCATCGAAGAGCTCGGGCGGAGCCGGCCGCTTCCCGCGAGAGCCGCCCTCCTCCTCGGCACCGAGGGGCGTGGGCTCAGCGATGATGGGCTGAGGGCGGCCGACCTCCACGTCCGCATTCCCATGGCCCCCGAGATGGACTCGCTGAACGTGGCCGCGGCCAGCGCCGTCGCGCTACACTGGCTGAGCGGCGTCCCACGGCCGAGCGACCTCCGATCGAGCCCCTGAGACGTTACGTCCGCCCTCTACCGCAGAGGTCCCCCGCCCGAACGCCCGCACCGAACGTGACTATCCCGTGTCACGCCACCACAGGAGACAGCACGAGGAAACGGCTTCGTCGAGGTGGGCTGAGTCGCGTCTTGTCGGGTGATCGGCCGGCCTGCTTCCGCGCCGGTGGGCCGGCGAGCGGTGAGTATCCGAAGCTCACGCTCGCCGGCCGTGGATCAGATCAGT
>DASYQB010000191.1:0-6403 GCA_036005985.1 Candidatus Methylomirabilota bacterium
TCGGTGCCGAGCAGCTTCCACATCATCTGACGGGACAGGGCTACCGAGACCGCCGAGGTATTGTCGGCGATCTCCCGCGCCAATGCCCGCGCGGTGGGGAGGAGCGCGTCGGGCTCGACGACCCGGCTCACCAATCCCCCCGCCAAGGCCTCGTCCGCGCCGAAAACCCGGCCGGTGTAAACCCATTCCGCTGCCCGCTGCATGCCGACGAGGCGGGGGAGGAACCACGTGCTGCAGGCCTCGGGCACCACGCCACGGCGCGCGAAGACGAATCCGATCCGCGCCGACGAAGACGCGATGCGGATGTCCATGGGCAGGGTCATGGTGATGCCGAAGCCCACCGCGGGTCCATTGATGGCTGCGATGACGGGCTTCTTCAGGTCATAGATGCGGAGGGCGACCAACCCGCCCCCGTCGCGATGCTCCCCGTCTGCCTCCGGGCGGCCGCGCCGGGCGCCGTCGAAGGTCTGGGTGCCCGCGGAGAGGTCGGCGCCGGCGCAGAAGGCGCGCCCCGCTCCTGTCACGATGACCACACGAACGCCGTCATCGGCATCCGCGGCGTCGAAGGCCTCGATCAGCTCGCGGATGAGCACGCTGGTCACGGCATTGAGCTTCTCCGGCCGGTTCAGGGTGATGATGACCACACCATCGGCCGCGTCATAGCGGATCTGCTCGAAGGTCATGGCGCGCTCAGGACTCGGCGGGCTTGTCGGCCGACTCTCCACCGTTTTCGTCGGCCTCGATCTGCTTCAGCTTGCGGAACACCGTCTTGGGATCGATGCCCAGGAGCTTCGCGGTGACCGTGCGATTGCCCTTGGCGAAGCGCAGCGTCTCCTCGAGCACCCGCTCCTCGATCTCGGCCAGCGGAGTACCCACCCGGATGGTGAAGACCCCGTCGGGGGCCGCCCCCGCTCCGCCGCTCCCGGACGAGGTCTCGGTGCGCGTGAAGGTGACCGAGCGCTCCGTCACGTTGGGGGGCAGATTGGTCGCCTCGATCAGACCGGCGCGGGCGAGGACCACCGCCCGCTCCACCACGTTCTCGAGCTCGCGCACATTGCCGGGCCAGCGATAGGCCTCGAGACAGCCCATGGCCTCGTCGCTGAATCCCTCCAGCACGCGGTTGTTTTTGGCCGCGTACAGGCGGAGGAAATGCTGGGCGAGTACCCGGATGTCCTCGCGCCGGTCGCGGAGAGGCGGGGTCGTGACGGTGATGACGTTGAGGCGATAGTAGAGATCCTCTCGGAACCGCTTGTCCCTCACGAGCTGGGAGAGATCCTGGTTGGTAGCGGTCACGATGCGCACGTCCACCCGGAGGCTGCGCGTGCCGCCCACCCGCTCGAACTCGCCCTCCTGGAGGACGCGGAGGATCTTGGGCTGGGTCACCGGGGACAGATCCGCGACCTCGTCGAGGAAGAGGGTGCCCCCATCGGCCAGCTCAAAGCGTCCCTTCTTGCTCCCGGCCGCCCCCGTGAAGGCGCCCTTGTCGTAGCCGAAGAGCTCGGACTCGAGCAGCGTCTCGGGCAGGGCCGCGCAGTTGACGGCCACGAAGGGTCCCGACCGTCGCGGCGAGCCATCGTGAATGGCGCGCGCCACCCCTTCCTTGCCCGTCCCGCTCTCACCCTGGATGAGCACGGTGGCCGAGCTGTCGGCTACCTGCTGCACCAGCGTCATCATCTGCTTCCAGGCGGAGCTGACGCCGATCAGGTTGCCCTGCCCGAGCAGATCGTCGAGGCGACGCTGGAGGGCCCGGTTCTGCTGGATCAGCGAGCGGCGCTCGAGCGCCTGGCGGACCACGCGTAGGAGCTGGGCGCGCTGGAGCGGCTTGGTGAGGAAATCGATGGCGCCGTCCTTCATGGCTCGCACCGCTTCCTCGACCGTTCCGAAGGCGGTGAGGATGATCACATCCACGTCCGGGGAGACGGCCTTGGCCTCCTTCAGGAGCTCGAGACCGGTGAGGCCGGGCATCTTGAGATCGGAGAGGAGCAGGTCGACGCCGCCCTGGCGCAGCCGATCGAGCGCGCTCTGCCCGTCCGGGGCCAGCACTACCCCGTAGCCCTCGCGGGTCAGCGTGCGCTCGAGACTCTGGCGCACCGCGGGATCGTCGTCCGCCACCAGCAGCATGGACTGGTCAGTCATCCTGGGTCCTCTTGATCGGCAGGGTCGCCGTGAAGGTCGTACCGGCGCCGGGCGCGCTCTCCCAGCGAAGGGTTCCGCCGTGCTCCTCGATGATCTGTCGGGAGATGTAGAGACCGAGCCCCGTACCTTGGGGCTTGGTGGTGAAGAACTGCTCGAAGAGGCGCTTGCTGACATCCGATGCGATGCCGGGCCCTGTGTCCTGGATGGCGATCTCCACGTGATCGTTGACCCGGCGGGTGCTCACGGTCAGCTTGCCTCCGCGCCCCAGCGCCTCGAGCCCGTTCTTCACGAGGTTCAGTATGGACTGGCGCAGGAGTGTGCGATCGATGGCCATGGGCGGCACGGTCTGGTCCGTGGTCGCCTCCACCGTGCTTCCCTGCCGCGCCGCCACGGGCCGCACGAACTCCACGAGGGCCGCCACCATCTCGTTGACGGAGTCCTCGTCGTACTGCGGGCGCGGGAAGCGCGCGAAGGCGAGGTACTCCTCGGTGATGGCATCGAGGGCGTTGACCTGCTCGCGAATGGCCGTCACCAGGGTGGCCGCCTCCTCCATGTCGGCGCCGCCCCGCTCCCTGACGAGATCACCTACCAGCTCGGCGTTCAGCTCGATAGCCGCGATGGGATTGCGCACCTCGTGGGCCACCTTGAGGGACAGGCGGCCCACCGTGGCCATGCGCTCGGCCACCACCAACTCGGCCTGTGCGCCCTGGAGACGAGTGAGCGTGCCCGTGAGCTCCGCGTTGAGCCGCTCCACCTCGGCGCGGGCCCGCCGCTCGCGGTTGGCGACCATGCCCACGGCGAGGGCGGGCAGGCCGACGAGGCCGATGAGGATGATGACGGCATTCCAGCCGACCCAGTCGGCGGCGAGGGCGGCCGCCGCCGCGTAGAGCAGCCCCGCCACAATGGCCCCCGCGAAGCCCATCCAGGGGCCGAAGTAGTAGGCGTTGACGGGAAGCAGAGGGACGAAGAGCAGGTAGAAGAGGCTCGCCCCGCCGCCCGTGAGGTAGAGGAGGGCGAAGATGAGCAGCAGGTCGACGGCGAGGGCGCCGCTGAACACCACCCGGGTCGAGCGCGGATTGACGCTGACGAGGGCGAGGATACCTACCTTGTACATGGCGAACCAGAAGACGAGAGAGGGAAGGTCGATCCGGTGCCGGGGTCGGAGGGCCAGGCCGAGGGTGGCAAGTCCACCCACCATCACCACGGCGAGGAGGAAGGCGAAGACGCGCTCGTCCCGCTCGAGGAGACGGACAATCGCCGTCCAGGTTCGGCGCGCCGGGGTAGGCATCGCGGATAGTGTATCCCAACCGCTCCCGCGCCTTCCCGGGCTCTTGACGCGCGCTCGGCGCGCGGGTAGGGTCGCCCGCATGAGCTTTCTCGGCACGGCCATACTCGCGTTCTGGGCGGATGTGGATCCATCGGGGGAAGCCGACTATGTCGACTGGCACAATCGCGAGCACATGCCCGAGCGCTGCGCGGTGCCTGGCTTCCTGCGTGGCCGGCGCTACGTGGCAGTGGCGGCGGCGCCCAAGTACTTCATGATGTACGAGACGGAGACGGTGGCGACGCTGGCCAGCCCTGCCTACGTCGAGCGCCTCAACAATCCCACCCCGTGGACGCAGAAGTGCCTCGCCCTGTTCCGCAACTCGAACCGCACGGCGTGCCGGACCACGGTGTCGATGGGCGGAGGCATCGGTGGCGCCGTCGCCACCATTCGGCTGGGCCCATCGCCGGGGCGGGAGCAGGCACTTCGCCAGTGGCTCGTCGCGGAGACCTTGCCCAAGATCCTCGAGCGCCCCGGCATCTCCGCCGCGCATCTCTGCGAGGCCGACGTGGAGACGACCACGGTGAAGACCAAGGAAAAGGACATCCGTGACAAGCCGGACGAGGTCGCCCGCTGGGTTCTCCTCGTCGAGGGCTCTGATGCCGACATCGTAGGCCGGGCATGTGGGGAGGCGCTTACGCACAAGACTCTGGAAGCGCGCGGGGCGGAGCCCGGCGCCGTGACAGGCATCTACGCACTGCACCACATCGTGGAGGGCTAGAGACTGGGCCGGCGGAGATGCCAGCCCGCGGCTTCCTGATAGGCGTGGCCCAGCTTCAGCAAGAGGCCTTCATCGAACGGTCGCCCCACCGCCTGGAAGGCCATGGGCAGCCCCGCCATCGTGAAGCCGCACGGCACGGACAGAGCGGGCAGCCCATAGCCGTTGAAGGGGCGGGTCAGGCGGGAGAAGCGTCCCGAGCGCGCGTTGAACTCCTCCACCGTGGCCGTCTTGAGGGACGCCCAGGACGGGGCGGGCTCGGGAATCACCGGGGCGAGAAGCACGTCGACCTCTTCGAACACGTCCCGGATGAATGCGCGGGTGAGCGTGGCGCGTAGTCGCAGCGCCTGGAGATAATCGTAGGCGGAAATGTCCACACCCAACTCCAGCCTCGCTCGCACCGTGGGCTGAAGCGCTTCCGGCTGCTCTCGGAGGAGGCGAGCGTGAAGCGTCGAGCTTTCCGCTCGGGCAATGAGCATGGCCACGTCCGTCATGTGCTGCGGGTCCGGGAGGCGCATCTCGACCACGCGCGCGCCCAGAGCTTCGAGCTGACGCGCGGCCTGCCGGACTCCATCGGCCATCTCCTCCTGCACTCCCTGGAAGAAATAGTTTTCGGGTAGCCCGACGCGGACGTCCTTGATTCCCTGGTCGAGGGTGGCGAGATAGTCGGGGACGAGGCGGCGGGACGCCGTGGCATCCGCGGCGTCGCGTCCCGCCATGACCTGGAGCATCAGGGCGACGTCGCGGGTCGTCCACGCCAGCGGTCCCAGATGGTCCATGGACCACGACAGGACCATGGCGCCGGAGCGGCTCACGCGTCCATAGGTCGGCTTGAGCCCGACCACGCCGCAGCAGGCCGCGGGGAGACGGATGGACCCGCCGGTGTCGGAGCCTACGGCTCCCGCGAAGAAGCCGGCGGCCACCCCCGCCCCCGAGCCGCTCGACGATCCACCCGTGACATGTCCCGCCCGCCACGGATTGTCCGCATCGCCGTGATGCGCATTGTCGCCGAACGCGCCCATCGCGAGCTCCGTCATGTTGAGCTTGCCCAGGCTGACCGCACCCGCGTCGAGGAGACGTCGCGTCGCCGTGCATCCCTGCGCCGAGGTGAAATACTCGGGCATTCTCGTGCCGCAGGAGGTGGGCAGCCCTTCGAGCTGGCAGAGATCCTTGAAGCCGACGGGGACCCCGTGGAGTGGACCGCGCCAGCGTCCCGCCGCCGCCTCGGTCTCGAGGGCGCGCGCAGAACGGAGCGCGCCTTCCTCGTCGAGGGTGATGAAGGCACGGATGCGCCCGTCCCACTTCCTCACCCGCTCCAGGCACCGCTCGACCGCCTCCACCGGCGACAGCTTCCCCGCCCTGATGGACTCCGCAACGGCCGTCAGGCTCTCCTCAGGCACGGGGAGGTGCCTCGTCCTCGCCTTCGAGGGCCGCGATGAAGCGCGCCGGCTCCTCGGCGAGGGCGAGCTCCCCGGCCAGCCGCTCGATCACCCCCAGCATGCTCGCCCGCTCCGCCTGCTGCTGCTGCTTTTCGGTCATGGCAACCTCCCTTTCGCGCCCACCTTACCAGATGTATGATGTCCGCGGTTTCACGGCCCGGTTATCCGGCAGTCAATCACCCCGACGATGGAGGCGGCATTCATGCTCATGCGGCGCGCAGTGACGGCACTCGCCACTCTCGGCCTCGGGCTCATGCTGGTCGCGGAGCCGGCCCTCGCCCAGAAGAAGTCGCTGGTGGTGGCCCTCAACCAGGATCCCGACATCCTCGACCCGTCGCTCGCCCGCACCTACGTGGGCCGCATCATCTTCTCCCAGATGTGCGAGAAGCTCTACGACATCGACGAGAACCTGAAGATCTTCCCGCAGCTCGCCGCCGATCTGCCCACGGTCAGCGACGGCGGCAAGACCATCACCATCAAGCTCCGGCCGGGCGTGAAGTTCAACGACGGCACACCCATGAACGCGGAGGCCGTCCGCTATTCCCTCGATCGGCACCTCAGCATGAAGGGCTCGAACCGGCGCAGCGAGCTCGAATCGATCAACAGCATCGACGTGGTGGATGCCCTCACCGTGCGCCTCAAGCTCAAGGTGCCGTTCTCTCCGCTGGTGGCCATCCTCGCCGACCGGGCGGGCATGCCCGTCTCGCCGGCCGCGGCGACCAAGCTCGGGGACAAGTTCGGCACGGCGCCCGTGTGCGTGGGGCCGTGGCAGTTCGTCGAGCGGAT
>DASYQB010000192.1:0-8664 GCA_036005985.1 Candidatus Methylomirabilota bacterium
GTGGTGGGGCTCCTGGCCGCGCACGCCGCTCTCCCTTCTGATTCGCTGGTCATCCGCGGCATGGAGTGGCTGCTCGTGGTCCAGGTGCTGGCCGTGGGCGGCTTCGTGGTGGTGCAGGCGGGGGGAACGCTGCGCGGCAGCACCCGGTGGCTACAGAAGATCGGCTGGCTGTCCGATCGTCCCGTGGAGACGCTGACCCAGATCAACGACGAGCTCGCTCACTTCTATCGCCGCGAGCCGAAGCGCCTCACCCTCTCCATCGTCTGTCATTTCCTGGCCTGGCTCATCGGCGTGCTCGAGCCCTGGCTCATTCTCCGCTGGATCGGCCTGCCCGTCTCTCTCGCTGAGGCTGCCGCCATCGAGGCCTTCAGCACCGGCATCCGCTTCGCGGCCTTTCTCGTTCCTGGCTACCTGGGCGCTCTCGAAGCCGGACACATGGCCATCTTCGCCGCCCTCGGCCTGGGCGCCCCCGCCGGCCTCTCCTTCACCTTGATCCGCCGCGTCCGCGAAGCGGCCTGGACCGCCCTCGGCTTCCTTCTCCTGGCTCCGCTGAAGGCCCACGCTCCTCCGCCCGCCAGACAGACGCCACGGACCGAGTGATCGCGCGAGGCTAGCGTGCGTCGAGGTGCTCGCCCATCACCCGCACCGCGACTTCCACTGCCCGCACCCCGAGGCCAGGATCCATGCTCGGCTGATCGAGCCCGGAGGCGGCGACCATGGCCGGCGACAGCGGCACGTGCATGAAGCCGGCGATGGTTCGTCTCCGCTCGGCGGAAATCGTGTGGAGGGTCGAGTAGAGCGTCTGGTTGCACAGATGGGTACCTGCGGTGTTCGACAGATAGCCGGGGATGCCCTCGCGCCCGAAGGCATCGAGAATGTCCGGCAGGGGCAGGGTGGACAGATACGCCACGGGTCCGCCCGCCACGCACGGCTCGCCGCGCGCCTGATAGCCCGCGTTGTCCGCGCACTCGTAGTCCATCACGTTCACGGCCACGCGCTCGAGGGCGAGCCGCGCCCGCCCCGCGGCCAGGCCCACGTGGAGGACAGCGTCCGGCTCGTGCTCGCTCAGCAGCCGGGCGGCGGCGCGCGCAGCCTCCACGTGATGCACGGGCAAGACAGCCGCGCGCACCGTATGCCCCCCGATCGTGCGGCCGTCCAGCGCCTTGGCGATCTCCTCGGATGGATTGGACGGATGTCCGCCGAATGCCTCGAATCCCGTGACGACGATCATGGCTCCTCCCGCTCTCCCCGCTCCACTACGTGCCGAGCCGTCTCATAGCCCTTCTTGAGCCAGGATAGCGTGCGCCCCGCCGCCCGCAGTCCATCGATGTGACAGATGACCCAGCCCTGCGCACCCATGCGCGGGTGCGGGGTGAAGGCCCCCGACTCCACCGCCCGTCGCTGATCGTCGCGGGCGAGCCGGAGCCAAAGATCGGTATCCTTGGCCCGCAAGGGAAAACACGCGAAGAGCCGCGGCCCCACGAAATAGCCCCAGCGCCCGAACATGGGGGTGATCTTGACCTGGGGCCAGGCGCCCAGGATCTCGTTGAGGGCGCCCGCCGTGCCCGTGCCCCCCTTCTCGAGGCTCCGGCGCGTGCGCCGTCCCGCTCCCAGCCCGCGCACTCGTCGCGGCGTGGCTATGGCCAGACCTGCGTGTAGGCGAAGCGCGCCCGCTCCGACACCTTGCCGAACCAGCGGTCGTAGTCGCGACGCAGCGCCTTCATGTGACCGGACTTCATGAGCGCCCGGAACGTCTTCTCGTCCTGTACTTCGTAGACGGCCATGTAGCGGAACTTGTCCTCGCCCAGGATGGCCTCGTAGCGGCGGGCGCTCACCGCCCCCGGATAGCGCAGGAACTGGGGGCAGTGCTTGTAGTTGTACCAGCGATCTAGTGCGGCCTCCTTCTTGCGGGGAATGGTCGCCTTGACGACGGAGAGCACGGTAGCCATAAATCCTCCCTGGATCAGATTCTAGCGCTTGCCTCCCGCCAGTCTGGTCGCCTCGGGCATCGTGCGAAGCCAGAGCATGGAGAGCAGGCCGAGCACGCCTCCCACTCCCAGCACCGAGAAGGCCCATCCCCATCCCGCGACGGACGCGGTGTGGCCGCCGTAGAGATCGAGCACCCAGCCGAAGACGAGCGGAGCGATGGCGCCCGCTCCGAATCCCAGCAGCGAGCGGATGGCCAGGGCCGAGCCCAGACGCTCCGGCTTCACCGTCTCCGTGATACCGGTGGAGTATACCGACGAATCCCCCAGCGCGGAGAAGCCGTAGATGCTGCCCACCACGACGATGAGGAGAAGCGGGGCGGCGAGCATCCACCCGAAGGCGAAGGAGCAGGCGCTGCTCACGAGCATCATCCCTGCGATGACGGCGGTGCGCCCCCAGCGGTCGGACAGCGCTCCCCCGGTGGCCGAGGCCACGATGCCCATGACGTGGAAGATCGCCGACAGCGAGGCGCCCAGACCCGCCGCGCGCTCGACGGTCGTGCCCTGGAAAGCGAGCGCTGCCGCGATGAAGGCGGGCGTCCACGCCCACATGCCCAGCAGCTCCCACGAGTGGAACACGTAGCCCCAGATCATGAGCTGGGCCGGGCGGTTGCCGGCGAGGTCGGCGTCGAAGGACACGCGGCGCGGCGCGGAAGCACCCGTGCGACGGGATCGCTCGCCGGAGAAGAGGACGAGGGACAGCACGAAGCAAAGGAGAGGCCCCAGGGCGAGGACGAAGAGCGCGGCCCGCCAGCCCATGCGCGCCACCACCGCCCCGCCCACCACGAGAGCGAGCACGTAGCCCATCGACGAGGCGGCGAGAAACCAGCCCATGGCCCGCCCGCGCCGCGCCGGCTCGAAGCGCTCGGCGAGGAGCATGATGGCGGGAGTGTAGATTCCCGCCACCGCCACCGCCGCCGCGCCGAAGAGAAGGAGGGCCGAGAGGTGGCCGTGGGCGAGCACGGGTATGAGCAGGGACACGGCGGCGGTCAGGCCGGCGGAAACCCGAAAGAGGAGCCGAGGATCGAGATAGTCGGCGAGGGCGGAGACGAAGACGAGAGCCACCGCGGTACCGATCTGATACGCAGAGGAGATTGACCCGGCCGCAGTGGAAGAAAGTCCCCACTCCTTCTGCACGACGGAGAGCACAGCGGGATACGCCATGGCCATCGTGGAGCCGGCGGCGCGGGCGGCGCAGAGACCAATGAGCCAGACCGCGTCACCCCGGTCTCGGGCCCGCGGCGTGGTGCTCGTCTAGCGGCCCCGAAGAGGGGAGGCGGCGGGCGCGGTGCTACGGGAAGTGATAACGCGAGATGTGCAGATGGACATTGTTGCCGGCTTCGGGCTTGAGGGTGATCTCGCTCGCGCCGTAGAACATCATGGCGTCGATCTTCTTGAGTCGCTCGACGAGCGCCCCCATCTCCGGCGCCACCATGGACAGCGCGGCCATGCCGAGCGCCCCGCCCACTTCGCTGGCCGGCACCATCAGCAGGGTGCCGCCTCCCGACCAGCCGAGCATGCTCCGTGGTCCGTCGTTGACGGCCACCTCGGGCAATCCGAAGATCTGGTGATAGGCCTTCGCGGTGTCGTGAGGATCGCGACAGCCGATCACGAGACGCTTGAAGCGGACGGCGGAGTCTGGGTGAGCCTCACCGGGCGGCGGCGTGGCCAGCTCCACCAGCACACCGTGGCAGGCGCTCGGATTGAGGAACGCGATGCGTCCGGCCAGGCCCGGGCGCGACGTCTCGTCGAGGAGAGGGACGCCCTGGGCGCGCAGCGTTCCCAGATCGGCGTCCACGTTGGCAGTGCCGAGGCAGAGGTGATGGAGCCCTTCCCCCCGCTTGGCGAGGAAGCGCGCCACTCCGGTGTTCTCGCGCGTGGGCTCGAGAAGCTCGATCTCGCTATCGCCTGCGGCGAGGAGGGCGGCCCGCACGCCCTGATCGGCGATCGCCGCCTCGCGGAGGAGCGGCAACCCCAGGGCGTCGCGCCAGAAGCCATACGCCTTCGCGAGGCTTCGAACCACGATGCCGACGTGGTGAATGTTCTTGACCATAGCGTGCGTCAGCCGCGGCGCGACGAGCGAAGCGTGCCGAATCCGTGGCGACGTACCAACCTAGCCGAGCCCCGGGGGAATTTCAAGCGGTTTCGCCCCCCGGAAGGGCGCGCTCACGCGGAGGCGAAGAGCTTCCGGAACGCCGACCAGCGCACGGGCGCCACTCTGGCGAGACGAGCGGCTTCGTCGACGTGCGCTCCCGATTTCATGCCCACGAGCGCCGTGCCCACCCCGGGCGTGGATCGCACGAACTGCAGCGCCCGCTGCGCGTCGGTATCGAGACCGGGCAAGACCTCGGAAAGAACCGGAGGAAGATTGCGCACGAGCTGCCCTTGATAGATCGAGGCCGAGGTCATGGCGTAGAGGCCGAGCTTTCGCGCCGCTTCGAGGGGTGCCACGGGCTCGCGATTATCCAACTGGTTGGGCAGGGTGAAGGCTTCGGTCATGGCGAGGTTGTATGGCAGCTGCACCACGCGGAAGTGATGCTCGGGCCCCCCCACTTCCTCAGCCAGCGCGACAACGTCGGGCAAGGAGAGGAAATCGCGGGCGGACGGAGGCTGACGGTACCCGCTCCACGTTGAGGTGCCGTAGACGCCGATGCGTCGATCGCGCGACGCTCCCTCCAGGAACTCGAAGGCCGCGCGCAGCCGGCGCATGAAGACCGGCCGCGATATCTCGGCGAGCTGTGTCTCGGGATTGTGGAGATAGTAGATGTCGATGGTCTCCAGTCCCAGATTCGTTCGGCTGCGCTCGAGCTGGTCCTCGAGATACCGCGGCGTGATGCAGTGCGAGCCGCCGACGAGATCACCCGCCCCCAGAAGCCCCAGCGGGGGCGGCCCGTCGAAGGGCAGGAAGCCTCCCTTGGTCGCCACGACCACACCTTCGCGCGCGACCCGTCCCGCGCCCACCGCCTTGGCGAGGGCCCGGCCCACCGCGCGCTCGCTCCGCTGGCGGCGATAGTTGACGGCCGAATCGATGACGTTGATCCCGGAGAGGAGGGCCCGCTCGATGGCCGCTTCGTAGAGCGCATCGGTGACGTCGTCCTCGCGGCCCAGGTACGTCCCGATGCCCACCGAGGACAGGGCGAGCCCGCGCCATTCCCGGAAGTGCCCGTTGCGCGCCACGCCGCCGAGGGCAGCGCGATACGCCACGGTGCCTGCCGGTGTGGCCGCGCCCCTGAGCATGACGGCGGACTACTTCGGCTCGAGCACGGAGAAGCGCAGTATGCCCTCCGTGATGTGGCCGTCCACGGCGAGGACCTTGTAGCGGACCACGTAGGCGCCGGGAGCGAGCGGAGCGAGGGGCAGATCGATCCGGTCCGGCTGGTCCTGACCGTTGACGGAGATGGGCAAAGCCACCGGCTTGCCCTTCTCGGGGGCGAGCGAGACGTGGCTCAGGCGCTTCTCGAGCTTGCTGTTGAAGCGGAGAAAGACGTGCGTGGGGGGCGCGGTGAGCGTGGCGCCCTGGGCCGGCACGGACTCGAGCACGAGGGCGTGGGCGGTTGCCTCGCCCGGCGACGAGGCCAGCACCGCGGCGGCCACCACTCCCGCCCAGGCGCCGACGATCCGCGACATGCGCGTTAGCGCCAGTCGTCGAGCACCAAGTCGTCCGGGTGCTCGTAGTCTTCTTGCTTGCCCCGCTTCATCCGGACCATGGTGAAGTCTGGATGATAGCCGCGCTCGAGGAGAGTCTGGTAGGCCGTCCAGTAGTAGGTGTAGATCGGCGCGACCACGCGCTGGAGCTGGGCGGCGTGGGCCATGTCCTCGACGGCGGCGAGGAGCGCGTGGAGATGCTCGGGCTTCCGCTGGCTGCCTTCCACGGCGAGGAACTTCACATAGGTGCTGCCGTGCGGAGCCTCGCTCACTCCCGGCATGTGCACCACCGCGAAGCCGATGACGTCCCGCCCCTTCTCGAGGAGCAAGGTGTCTCCCAAGGCCAGGCCGTCCACGATCTCCACTTCCTTGCTCAGGTCCATGCCGCGCCAGATCCCGTTGGTGATGCGCCGCACCCGCTGCATCGCCGCCTTCTTCTTCGCCTCTTCGAGCGAGGAGTAGCGGCGCACGACGAGGCCCGGCTTGGGCGGCCGGGTCGCCTGCACGATCTCCCGCCGATCGAGGGGCTTGCCCGCGAGCACCACCAGTCCCTTGGGCCGGTAGCCGAATTTCTGGTACAGCATGATGTGCTTCGGGCTGTTCGGATACGTCGACACGCCTTCGAGCGTCGCCTTGTTCTCCTCGAAGAAGCCCTGACAGGCGGTGAGGAGCTGCTGGCCGATATCCTGATTCTGATAGTTGGTCAGCACGGCCACCGGGCCCACCAGTCCCACCGTGCCCCAGATCACGGCCAGCGCCGCCCCCACGATCTTGCCATCGCCTTCCTCGGCGACGAAGCAGCCCCAGGGCTCCATGAGCCAGCGGTGATGCACGTACTGGGAGCCGCCGAAGACCTGGCGCGGCCGGGTGCCCATCTGCCGCTCGAAGAAATCGCCGAAGGCCTGCTCGATGACGTCGCGCACTTTGGCGAGATCGCCCTTGCGCACGCGACGGATCTTGATGAGCGGGGTGCGTCCCTGGCTATCGAGCCCCGGCCGGTCCACCGTCGCCCTCATGATTGGTTGGGGAGCCCTGCCAGCTCCTCGAGCAGCGTGATGACACCCGAATGGTCGAGCCCACCTCTGCCCTTGACCCGCATCGCGTTGAAGAGCTCCTGGACGATGGCCGTGCAGGGCAGCGGCACGCCGAGGGCACGCCCCGACTCCATGATGAGTCCCAGGTCCTTGAAGTGGAGGTCGATCTTGAACCCTGGATTGTAGGTCCCCGCCACGTAGTTCGGTGTCTTCTGCTCGAGGCACTTGGAGCCGGCCAGGCCGCCGCCGAGGGCCTTCAAGGTGAGCGCGCGATCGAGGCCCGCCTTCTTGGCCAGCGTCAACGCTTCGCCGAGCGCGGTCAGGTTGACCGCCACGATGATCTGATTGGCGAGCTTGGTGAACCCGCCGGCGCCGAGCGGTCCCAGGTGGGTGATGGTCTTTCCGAGCGCCTGGAATATCGGAAGCGCGGCCTCGAAGTCGGCTTTCTCGCCTCCGACCATGATGCTGAGGGCGGCGTCGATCGCGCCTTTCTCACCGCCGGAGACCGGCGCGTCCAGCATGCGGACACCCTTGTCGCCCAGAGCCTTGCCGACTTTCTGCGAGACGAGCGGAGAGATCGTGGACATGTCCATGAAGAGCAGACCCTTCTTCGCCCCTTCGATGATGCCGTCCTTGCCGAGAGCGACCAGCTCCACCTCCGGAGAGTTCGGCAGCATGGTGATGAGAACGTCCACCTGGGCTGCCACGTCTCTCGGCGAGGACCCCCGCTTGGCTCCCGCTCCGACCAGCTCGTCGACCGGTCCCTGGCTGCGGCTGTGCACCACCACGGGGTAGCCGGCCTTGAGGAGGTTCTTGGCCATAGGGCGTCCCATGATTCCGAGCCCAATCATTCCAACGGTTTGCGCCATGGTCATCCTCACGGAGGCAAGAAATGGAGGGACGACGAACCCGCAAAGCGTGAAGTAACACAGGGCCGCGCGACGAGTCAAGCGCGAAAGTCATGAAAATCCGAGAAATTCCAGGGTTCTTGGGTGAGAAAGCTCGTTCCCTCATGGCCCACTGTGCTCTTCAAAGCATAATAGATGGCTCCGGCCCGAGGACTCGCGGAGAGTCGTGCTAGAATTCAGCGGCTTACCTGAAACTGATCGCTCATCTCAGGAGGTTCCGCGTGCGACGATTCGAGCTCGCTCTGCCCGAAAGCCTGGACGACTGCCTGCGCCTCCTTGCCCAGCGTGGTCCCGAGACAAAGCTCCTCGCGGGGGGCACCGACCTCCTGCCCCAGATGAAGAACGGCGTGGTCATACCCAAGCGGGTCATCGATCTCTCCGGCGTGGCCCGCGTGAAGATCCTGGAGTGCGACGCGAAGGGGCTCCGCATCGGGAGCGCCGTACCCGCGCGCCAGGTCGAGCAGGACACCCGCGTTCGCGACACTTATACGGCGGTGGCAGAGAGTGCGGCCCTCCTCGGCTCCGTCCAGGTGCGGAACCTCGCCAGCGTCGGCGGCAACATCTGCAATGCCGCCCCCTCGGCCGACATGGCTCCGCCCCTCATCGCGATGGAGGCCCAGGCGGTCATCGCGGGGCCCAAGGGCGAGCGACGCGTGCCTCTCTCCGACTTCTTCACGGGCGTCCGCAAGACAGTGGTCGGCCCCGACGAGCTCCTCGTGGAGATCTTTGTCCCTGCCCCCGGACCCCACAGCGGTGGCTGCTATATCCGTCACACCCCGCGCCGGGAGCTCGACATCGCGGTAGTGGGAGTCTCCTCCCAGGTGACGATCGCCAACGGGGTGTGCGCCAAGGCGCGGATCGCCCTCGCCGCCGTCGCTCCCACCCCGGTGCGGGCCACCGCGGCCGAGGCGGCGCTCGAAGGCAAGCCTCTGACGCCGGAGCTGATCGAGCGCGCAGCGGATCTCGCCGGCCAGTCGGCGAAGCCGATCAGCGACCAGCGTGGCTCCGCGGAGTTCCGGCGCCACCTTGTCCGGGTCCTCACCCGCCGTACGCTCACCACGGCGCTCGCCCGCGCGGGCGCCTGATCCTTCG
>DASYQB010000193.1:0-2900 GCA_036005985.1 Candidatus Methylomirabilota bacterium
ACGTCTCGGTGGGCGCGGGCGGCGTCAATGTCCGCACGGAGGGTCTGGTGGCCCTGCTCGCGGGCGGTCTCGCCTTCGACGCACCCTCTTTCGCCCCCCCGGCCCAGCCGGCCGCCGCCAATGCCGTGTTCACCCTCTACGCCGACCGGGCCAGCGCGATGAAGCAGCCCGATGCCGTGGCCAGAGTCTATGCGCTCATTTTCAGTGAGTCGGTGCTTGGGCTCTCGGTCGGCGCGCCTGTGACGCTCCTGGGCCTGCCCGCGGGCGAGGTAACCCAGGTCGGTCTCAGTCTCGATCCCAAGACCATGGCCTTTCGTCCCCGCGTGCTCATCACGTTCTATCCCGAGCGCCTCCTCTCCCGCGTGATTGCCAAGGATCGAGCGGCCGGAAACATCTTGATCGAGGGGAGCGAGAAGGCCCGGCTCCAGCTCGTGCGGCGCATCGTGGAGGAGCAGGGGCTACGCGCCCAGCTGAAGAGCGGCAATCTCCTCACCGGCCAGCTCTTCGTCGCCTTCAACTACTTCCCCGATGCCACGAAGCCCAAGATCGACTGGGCCAAGGATCCGCTGGAGCTCCCCGTGGTCCCGAGCACCATCCCGGATCTCGAGGCCAAGCTCACCGGCATCCTCGACAAGCTCGACAACCTGCCTCTCGAGGCGATCGGCAAGGAGGTCCAGAAGGATCTGACCGCCCTACGTCAGACGCTGGAGGACACGAGCAAGCTGCTGAGCCGCGTCGACACCGAGGTGGTCGGCGTGCTCACGACCACCCTCGAGGAGACGCGCCGCGCGATCGCCTCCGCCGACACGATGCTCACCAACACCGACGCCACCCTCGTGGGCAAGAACGCGCCGGTGCAGCAGGACCTTCGCGACGCCCTTCAGGAGATGGTGCTGGCCGCGCGGTCGATCCGCGTCCTCACGGACTATCTGGAGCGTCACCCCGAGTCGCTCATCCGCGGCAAGTCCGAGGAGAAGAAATGATGCGTCGCGCTGCCGCCGTCCTCACGCTGTGCGGTCTCGCTACGGTCGCGGCCGGATGCGGCTCCTCGCCGCCCTCGCGCTTCTATACGCTGAGCGGCACCACGGCCGCCGCCGCCGCCCCCTCGAGCCTGTCGATCGCGGTGGGGCCGGTCACCATACCGGGCGCCGTCGATCGGCCGCAGATGGTGGTGAGCACAGGTGCGAACCAGGTCGAGCTCGACGAGTTCCACCGCTGGGCCGCCCCCCTCGGAAACAATATCTCGCGGGTGGTGGCCATGAATCTCGGAACGCTCCTCGGCACGCCCAACGTGAGCCTCTTTCCCCAGATGCTGGCGGCGAACTCGGACTTCCGAGTGGCCATCGAGGTGCAGCGCTTCGACTCGACCCCGGGAGATTCCGCGCTGCTGGACGCGGTGTGGATCGTGCGCCGGACGGCGGACGGGAAGTCCGACACGGGGCGCACCACCGCGCGCGAGCCTGTACCGGAGAAAAGCTACGACGCGCTCGTGGCTGCCCACAGCCGCGCCGTGGCCCGCCTGAGCCAGGACATCGCGACCGCGGTGCGGGGGCTGGGGGGAGGCGCTCGGTGATGCTGCCGCCCCCTCTTCCCCAAGTAGCGCCGCCCGACCCTTCGAGGCTCCTCTCGTGACGCTCGCATGGGGCATGACGACGGGACCCGAAATGTGAGGAGACAAGAGATGGCGAAGATCATCAGCGCGCTCGTGGCTGTCCTGACTATCGGCCTGGGCGGCTCGTTCGGCTGGATCGGGCCCGCGCTGGCTCAGTCGCGCTCGTCGGCTCCTCCGGCGGCCGGCGTTCCCGCTGATCCATGGCCGCGTCAGGTCAAGGTCGCCAACGCCACGCTCCTCGTCTATCAGCCGCAGGTCGAATCGTGGGAAGGCAACACGCTCAAGTTCCGGTCCGCGGTGGCGGTGAGGCCCACCGGCGCCAAAGACGAGACGTTCGGCGTGATCTGGGCAACCGTGCGCACCCAGGTGGACAAGGTCTCGCACATGGTGGCTCTCGAAGACTTCACCGTCACCAAGAGCAATTTCCCGACGCTGCCCGACCAGGGTGCCTCGTACATCAGTGCGCTCCAGTCGAAGATGGCGCCCGCCGAGCGCACCATCGCTCTCGACCGGCTCGAGGCCTCCCTGGCCGCGTCCGGCGCGGTGAAGCCCGCCACCTTCCCCGTGAACAATGACCCGCCGCGCGTTATCGTGAGCCAGACGCCGGCCATTCTCGTGGCCATCGACGGAGCTCCCGTGCTGCAGCCCGTGCCGGGCACGCGCTTCGAGCGCGTCATCAACACCCGCGCCCTCATCCTCCGCGAGCAGGGAGAGAGCACCTACTATCTCCACGTCTACAACGGCTGGCTCTTCTCGGGCACCCTGGGCGGTTCCTGGTTCCAGCCCTTCGTGTTTCCTCCAGGCATCGACCAGGTCGCAGCAAATCTCGCCCGGAGCGGCACCGTCGACATGCTGGACGGCGGCAACGTGAAGCCACCGCTGTCGCTCGCCGACGGTGTGCCCACGATCTACGTGAGCGAGACACCGGCCGAGCTCATCGTGTTCAAGGGCGAGCCCGCCTTTACCACCATCGCGGGGACCACCCTCAACTGGGCCACCAATACCCACGCCGACGTCATTCTCGACACCACCGGCCCGGTCTTCTACGTGCTCCTCTCTGGACGCTGGTACCGCGGGCCGGCCGTGACCGGGCCATGGGCGTATGCGCCGAGCCGCAGCCTGCCTGCTGACTTCGCGCGCATCCCTCCGGATTCGCCGGCGGGAGTCGTGCTCGCCGCGGTGGCCGGCACTCCCCAGGCCCAGGAAGCGGTGATCGCGAACTCCATTCCCCAGACGGCGACGGTGCCGCGGGTGAACGGCCCCGTCTTCACCCCCGTGTTCGACGGAG
>DASYQB010000194.1:0-18470 GCA_036005985.1 Candidatus Methylomirabilota bacterium
CGGGATTGAGAAAGCGCTCGAAGAGGAGACCATAGCTCACGGGGTCGACATTGGTGATGCCGAGGCAGTAGGCGACGAGTGAGCCCGCCGACGAGCCGCGGCCCGGCCCCACCGCGATGCCCTGGCGCCGGGCGAAGGCGATGAAATCCCACACCACGAGGAAATAGCCGGAGAAGCCCATCTTGGTCACGATGGACAGCTCGTAGCGCAGGCGCTCCACCACCGCATCGCGGGGGGATCCGCCGTAGCGGCGCCGGAGGCCGTCGAAGGCCAGATGCTCCAGGTAGGAGTCCAGGGTGTAGCCGTCGGGCACGTCGTACTTGGGCAGATGGAACTGCCCGAAGCTCAGGGCGAGATCGCAGCGCTCGGCCACCGCGAGGGTATTGCGATAGGCCTCGGGCAGGTCCTTGAAGACGGAGCGCATCTCGTCGGCCGACTTGAGATAGAACTCTTCCGTGGAGAAGCGCCACCGGCCGGGGTCGCTCATGGCCGCGCCGGTCTGGATGCACAGAAGCGCCTCGTGGGCCTTGGCGTGGCCCGCGTCGACGTAGTGGGAGTCGTTGGTGCCGCACAGGGGCGCCCCCAGCTCTCGGGCGAGGCGCACCGTGCCCTCGGTCACCCGGCTCTGCTCCTCGATCCCGTGCGACTGGATTTCCATGAAGTAGAAATCCTTGCCGAACACTTCCTGGTACCAGCCCGCCGTCTCGCGCGCCTTGGCCTCGTCACCCGCCGAGAGCTGCCGGCTCACCTCGGAGTTGAGGCAGCCCGAGAGCACGAGGAGGCCGTCGGCGTGCTGGGCGAGGAGCTCGTGGTCCACCCGCGGCTTGTAGTAGAAGCCCTCGAGGTAGGCCTTGGAGACGAGCTTGATCAGGTTGCGATAGCCCGTCTCGTTTCTCACGAGAACGGTCGCGTGGCTCGCCCCCTCATAGCCGCCGTCCTGCCCCGAGCGCTCGAAGCGGCTGCCCGGCGCGACGTAGAGCTCGGATCCGATGATGGGCTTGATGCCGGACTGCTTGCACGCCGCGTAGAAGTCGATGGCCCCGAAGAGATTGCCGTGATCGGTGAGGGCGAGGGCGGGAAAGCCGAGCTCGGCGGCGCGGGCGATGAGGCCCACGTCCTTTTCCTTCTTCCCCTGCCCTTCCACGCGCTCGATCTTCTCGAGCTGGGCCGCCCCGTCGAGGAGGCTGTATTCGGAATGAACGTGGAGGTGAACGAAGTCGGCGCGCGGCGCGCCGTTCTTGCCGGGGCCCGCTACTCCCATTCGATCGTGCTGGGGGGCTTGGAGGAGATGTCGTAGACCACGCGGTTCACGCCCTTGACCTCGTTGATGATGCGGGCGGAGATCCGGCCCAGCAGCTCATAGGGCAGCCGCGCCCAGTCCGCGGTCATGGCGTCCTGGCTCGTCACCGCGCGCAGGGCGATGACCTGGGCGTAGGTTCGGAAGTCGCCCATGACCCCGACCGTGCGCACGGGCAGGAGCACGGCGAAGGACTGCCAGATGTCCCGCTCCAGACCGGCGCGCCGGACTTCCTCCTGCACGATGGCGTCGGCTTCGCGGAGGACGTCGAGGCGCTCCTCGTTCACGTCGCCGAGAACACGGATGGAGAGGCCCGGCCCCGGGAAGGGCTGCCGCCAGATGATGGCGTTCGGGAGTCCGAGCAAGGCTCCGACCTCGCGCACCTCGTCCTTGAAGAGCTCGCGGAGCGGCTCGATCAGCTTGAACTTCATATCCAGAGGCAGGCCGCCTACGTTGTGGTGGGTCTTGATGACGGCCGACGGCCCCTTGAACGACACCGATTCGATCACGTCGGGATACAGGGTCCCCTGGGCGAGCCAGGGGATCTCGCCGAGCTTCCGCGCTTCCTCCTCGAAGACGGCGATGAACTCGTTCCCGATCCGCTTGCGCTTGGTTTCTGGATCGACGACGTCGACGAGGCGCTCTAGAAATCGCTTACTTGCGTCGACATGGATCAGATTGATCTTGAAGGCGTCTCTGAAGGTCGCCACCACGGCCTCCGCCTCGCCCTTGCGGAGGAGCCCGTTGTCGACGAAGAGACACGTCAGCTGATCCCCGATGGCCTTGTGAAGGAGCACCGCCACCACCGAGGAGTCGACGCCGCCGGAGAGCGCGCACAGCACACGGTCGGAGCCGACCTTCTGCCTGATGGCCGCGACCTCGGTGTCGATGAACGAGGTCATCGACCAATCGCCGGTGGCCCCGCAGGCCGCCAGGAAATTGCGGAGCACCGTCTTGCCCTGGGCGGTATGCGCGACCTCAGGATGGAACTGGACGCCATAGAGGCGGCGCCGGGGGTCGGCCATGGCGGCCACCGGGCAGTTGTCGGTGGAGCCGAGGGGGACGAACCCCGGCGGCGGCTTCAACACCGTGTCGCCGTGGCTCATCCACACCCGAATGCGCCCGTCGTGCTCGGGCTGAACGCCGTCGAGAAGGCCGCCCTCGCCCTCGAGCAAAAAGTCCGCGGGGCCGTACTCGCGCCGCTCGGCGGGCACCACCTCACCCCCCAGGAGATAGCCCATGGCCTGCATGCCGTAGCAGATGCCGAGGACGGGAATCCCCGCTTCGAACAGCCGGCGGTCGGGCAGCGGGGCGCCCTCGTCGTAGACGCTGGATGGACCGCCGGAGAGCACGATGCCCTGGTAGCCCTGGGCGAGGATTTTCTCGAGCGGCTCCGTGCACGGGATGATTTCCGAGTACACGGACATCTCACGAATGCGGCGGGCGATCAGCTGACTGTACTGCGCGCCGAAATCGAGGACGCAGATCTTGTTCATCTGATCCGAAAGTTACCCGTGGACGAAGCCGGTTGGCGGTTTGGCCTCTCCGCGCAAGCGATCGTTGGGACGGCCGCTCCACGGGGCGGCCGCTCCACGCGTACGGCTGTGCTCGTACGTCCTCCTAGCGAGGCGTGCCCAGCTTCTGGGCCCGCTGGAACACCTTGCCTTCGGTCTTGATGGACGGCGCGATGATGAGCTCCGTCTGCTGAAGCTCCTTGATGTTCTGAGCTCCCACCGAGCCCATGCAGGTACGGATGGCCCCCACCAGATTGAGGGTGCCGTCCTCGGTGAAGGCGGGGCCGAAGAGAATCTGCTCGAGGGAGCCGGAGACCCCGACGCGGATGCGCGTCCCGCGGGGCAGGTTCGAGTGCGGCGTGGCCATACCCCAGTGATACCCGCGCCCCGGGGCTTCCTGGGCACGCGCGAAGGCAGAGCCGATCATCACCGCATCGGCGCCGGAGGCGAAGGCCTTGCAGATGTCCCCACCGGTGGTCATGCCGCCATCGGTGACGATCGGCACGTAACGTCCGGTCCGCTTGTAGTAGAAATCCCGCGCGGCCGCGGAGTCCGCGGTGGCCGTCACCTGGGGCACGCCGAGCCCCAGCACTTCCCGGCTCGTGCAGGCCGCGCCCGGTCCCACCCCGATGAGCATGGCGTCCACGCCGCACTCCATCAGCTCGAGGCAGGCTTCGTACGTGACGGTATTGCCGACGATCAGGGGAATCGACAGGTGCTTCTTGAGCTGACGCAGATCCATCGGCGTGTACTCGCTGGCCACGTGGCGCGCGGTGGTCACGGTGGACTGCACCACGAAGAAGTCCGCGCCCGCCTCCTCGGCGATCTTGGCGAAGCGCTCGGCACGCTGGGGAATGGCCGAGACCACGACCGGCCCGCCACCCTTCTTGATTTCCGAGATGCGCTTGTGGATCAGGTCTTCCTTGATGGGCTCGCCGTAGATGCCCTGGATGATCTTGGTCGCTTCCTCGAGGCTGGCCGAGGTGATGCGATCGAGGACTTCATCGGGATTTTCATAGCGGGAGAAGATGCCTTCGAGGTTGAGCACGGCGAGGCCGCCCAGCCGTCCCATCTCGATGGCGAGCCGCGGGCTCACCACGCCGTCCATGGCCGCCGCGATGATGGGAATCTGGAAGCGATGGCCGCACAGCTCCCACGAGATGTCCACTTCGTTGGGGTTGATGGTGAGCGCTCCAGGTACGAGAGCGATATCGTCGAAGCCATACGCCGCCCGGGCCTTGCGCCCGCGCCCCACCCACATGCCCATGCGCTGTCGTCCTCTCCAGACCCGGGCAGCCTCGCCCTGCCCTCAGGCCCCGTATATAGAGAACCGCCGCCCTGACCCCACTGTATTTAGGGGCAGTATACGAGTGGCCTCCTTGGGTGTCAACACGCTTCGCCTCACCTCACGTTGGTGGGATGCGCCAATTCCCATATCGTGCGCAGGCCCTGGAGAGTGAGATCGGGATCCACGAGATCGATGCAGCGCGAGACCCCGCGCATCTGCTCGCTGAGCCCGCCCGTGGCCACCACCTTCACCTGCGCGCCCAATTCGGCGCGCATGCGATCCACCAGTCCATCGACGAGGCCGGCCCAGCCGTACATCACGCCGGACTGGATGTTCGTGATGGTGTTGCGGCCGATGGCCTCCTTCGGCTGGAGGAGCTCGACGCGATAGAGACGCGCCGCCCGCGAGATCAGCGCTTCGGAAGCGGTGACGAGGCCGGGGGCGATCGCTCCGCCCACGAATTCCCCGCGCGCGTTCACGCAGTCGAAGGTGGTGGCCGTGCCGAAGTTCACCACGATGAGGGGCTTGCCGTAGAAGGTGACGCCGCCCACGATATCGCACAGGCGGTCCGCTCCCACCTCGTGCGGCGCGTCGACGAGGAGGGGCACCACGTCGATCCGTCCCGGCTCGACGGTGAAGGGCTGGATACCGAAGTAGGAGTCGGCCATCGCCTCCAGCGCCTGCTGCACCGGCGGCACCACGTTGGAAATGGCCACCCCGGTGAATTGCGGCCGCTCTATTCCCCGCGTGGTGAGCAGGGTCTGGATGAAGACGCCGTACTCGTCGGCCGTCTGCTCGCGCCGCGTGGTGAGACGCCACGATACGAGCAGGCGCGGTCCGTTGAAGACGCCGATCTTCGTGTTGGTGTTGCCCACTTCAATGACGAGCAGCATCGGCGGCCTCCATGGTCACGTCGCCCGCGAGGATTCGTGCCGTCTCGCCATCTTCCGTCCGGATCACCAGCGCGCCGTCGTCGGCCAGGTCGACGGCCACGCCCACCCTTCCGTCGCCCGCCCGGACGCGGCGGCCTATGCTCTGGGAGCGCTCGAGCCACGCCTCGCGGAGGCCCTCCACCCCCGTGGCGAGAAAGCGCGCGTACCAGCCATCGAGGGCGGCCAGCACCGCCTCTCTCACCCGGGCGAGATCGTGGACGTGTCCTGTCTCCATTCGTACCGAGGTGGCGAGCGCGGTCAACGGCTCGGCGAAGGCCGCCTGATTGACGTTCAGCCCGATACCCAGGACGAGGTGACCAATCGCTCCCGGCCCCGAGGTGGCCGCTTCGGGAAGCATCCCGCAGATCTTCCGCTCTCCCACCATGACGTCATTCGGCCAGCGGATGGCCGCGGGCAGCTCTCCGAATGTCCGGAGCGCATCGACGATGGCCACCGCGGCCACGAGGGAGAGCTGGGGCGCCTGGCCCGGAGTTACGGGCGGTCGAAGGACGACGGACATGAGCAGGCTCTCCCCGTCCTTGTCGAGCCATGGGCGCCCGCGCCGGCCCCTCCCCTCCCTCTGGTGAAGGGCGGTGACCACCGTGCCTTCGGTGGCGCCGGACGCGGCGAGGCGGGCGGCGACGATCTGTGTCGAATCGACCGTGCCCAGCGCGTGGATGGTGTGGCCGAGAGGCCTCGCCGGGCCGGGAAGACTCACGCGAGCGCCGACAGGCTCGAGCTGAGCTTGGCGAGGATCTGTTGCTGCTCGACGAGGCGTCCACGCTCCCGCGCCACCACCTCGACCGGCGCATGCTCGACGAAGTCGGCCCGGCCCAGCTTGCCTTCGAGGAAGGCGATCTCCTTGCGCGCCTTTTCTATTTCCTTGCCGAGACGGGCGCGCTCCGCGGTGAGGTCCACCACACCGGCGAGGTGCACGTAGACGTCGATGCCCGAGGCGACGACGTGGGCGGACTGGGGCGGCCGCTCCGCATCGGGAGCGACGGTCACCCGCGCCTTGGCGAGGGCACCGATGAGCGGCGTGGCGGCCATGAGGAGATCCGCCGCCTCCGCGGAGGGGCGCACCGTCACCTCCACCTCCAGCGCGGGGGAGATCCGGCTCTCGCTGCGCGCCGTCCGGATGGCGCTCACCACGCCAATCACGTGCGTCATCTCCCGCTCCGCCGCCTCGTCGCGACCTTTGCGACCGGCCTTGGGGAAAGGCGCGACCACGATCGACTCGGTCGATCCCCGCCCCGTCTCGCCTCCGCGAGGCAGGCGCTGCCAGATATCCTCCGAGAGGAAAGGCATGAAGGGATGGAGCAGCCGGAGCGTGGTCTCGAGTGTCTCCACCAGCGTGTGCTGGGTCACCGCGCGCGCCATCCGGTCCTCGGTCTGGTAGAGACTCCGCTTGGCGATCTCGAGATACCAGTCGCAGAACTCGTTCCAGAGGAACTGGTACACGGCCATGGCCGCGTCGTTGAACCGGAAGGTGTCGAGCGATTTCCGGACGGTGGCAATGGTGGCGTGGAGGCGGCTCTTGATCCACCGGTCGGCCATGGACAGCTTGCCCTTCCGGGCGAGCGCCGGATCGTAGCCCTCCAGATTGCTCAGGACGAGGCGCGAGGCATTCCAGATCTTGTTGGCGAAGTTGCGATAACCCTCGATGCGCTCCTCGCTGATGCGGATGTCCCGCCCGAGCCCGGCGAGGGCGGCCAGGGTGAACCGGAAGGCGTCGGTGCCGAACTTCTCCATGACCACCACGGGGTCGGCCACGTTCCCCTTGGACTTGGACATCTTCTGCCCTTCCGCGTCGCGCACGATGGCATGGAGGTACACGTCGCGGAACGGAACGTCTTCCATGAAGTGCATGCCCAGCATGATCATGCGGGCGACCCAGAAGAACAGAATGTCCGGCCCTGTGATCAGAACGGCGGTGGGATAGAAGGTCTTGAGGTCGGCGGTCTCTTCCGGCCAGCCCAGAGTGGAGAAAGGCCAGAGGCCGGAGGAGAACCACGTATCGAGCACGTCGGGATCCTGGCGAAGCGGCCCCCCGCACTTCGGGCACTCCGTGAGGTCGGTGCGCGACACGTGCACGCTGCCGTCCGCGTCGCAATACCAGGCGGGGATGCGGTGGCCCCACCAGAGCTGTCGCGAGATGGTCCAGGGACGGATATTCTCCATCCAGTGGTAGTAGGTCTTGACCCATGGCCGCGGATGCAGCTTGATGCGGCGCGACCGCACCGCCTTGATGGCCACTTCGGCGAGCGGGTTGACATTGACGTACCACTGGCGCGAGATCAGCGGCTCCACCACCGTCTTGCAGCGATAGCACACGCCCACCGTGTGGCGGTACGGCTCGATGCGTTCGATGAGGCCCAGGGCCTGCATGTCCTCCACGATGCGCTTGCGCGCCTCGAAGCGGTCGAGCCCGGCGTACTTGCCCGCCTCCGCGGTCATCCGTCCATCGAAGCCGATGACCGTCCGCGTGGGAAGGTTGTGGCGCCGGCCGATCTCGAAGTCGGTGGGGTCGTGGCCGGGGGTGACCTTGATGACGCCCGTGCCGAACTTCGGGTCCACCGCGGTGTCGGCAATGACTTTCAGGGTGATCGTCCCCTCGACCGAGGGAACCTCCAGCGTCTTCCCGACATACTTTCTATAGCGCTTGTCCTTGGGATGCACGGCCACCGCGGTATCGCCGACCTTGGTCTCCGGGCGCACCGTGCCCAGGGTGAGCGGACCGTACTTGATGTAGACGAACTCCCCGTCGCGCTCCTCGCGCTCCACCTCGAGGTCCGAGAGCACGGTCTGGCAACGCGGGCACCAGTTGACGATGTAATCGTCCTGGTAGATGAGGCCTTCCTCGTACAGACGGACGAAGGTTTCCCGCACCGCCCGGCTCAGGCCCGCGTCCATGGTGAACCGCTCGCGCGACCAGTCGCAGGAAGCGCCCAGGCGCTTGAGCTGGCGGATGATATTGCCGCCCGATTCCTCCTTCCACTTCCACGCCATCTCGAGGAAGGCCTCGCGGCCGATGTCGTGTCGGGTCTTGCCCTCGGCGGCAAGCTGGCGCTCGAGGAGCACGTGCACGGCGATGGAGGCGTGGTCGGTGCCGGGAACCCACAGGGCGTTGTAGCCGTCCATCCGCTTGTAGCGGATGAGGATGTCCTGGAGCGTGTTGTTGAGGGCGTGCCCCCAGTGCAGCGAGCCCGTGACATTGGGCGGGGGAATGACGATGCAGTAGGGCTTTTTCGACGATGCCGCGTCGGCGTGGAAGAGACCGCGCTCTTCCCACACGCGGTACCAGTGCGACTCGACGCGGCCCGGATCATAGCGGTCCGCGATGTCAGTCATGATGAGCCGTCATTCTAGCACGGGCGCCGCGCCGGTCAGTCGCCAGCCCGACGGGCTTCGGCCCCACCAGAGCGACCACGGCGAGCGCGCTCCCGAGGCAAGCGGGGCGGCCGCGGCCACGATGGCCGTGCCCGACGCATCGGGATTCTGCGAGTCGCATGCCGCCTCCGGCACGAGCCCGCGGGGCAGGCGCGCGCGGAGGGCGGCGTCGGGTACCAGCGCCGCGAGGGTCTTGCCGTCCCCCGCCGCGAGGGCGGTGAAGAAGCGCGTGGTCGAGCGCTGGAGCTCGCGGTGCCAGCCGTTGAAGACCTGGCGCCCGACCAGGGCCAGCCCTCCGCCCGGGTCCGGGCGATAGCGATCCTCCTGCTCCGCCTGCACATCGCAGCCGGGCTTCCAGCCCGGATAGCGAAGCTCGCGCCGAAGGGTCATGCGGCCCGCTGCGATGTCCACGTGGGAGACCCACAGCCCGTCGGGATACCGGTCCACGCTCCGCCACACGGGGACGAGCGAGCCCGCGCGCATCCGCCAGAGCTCGAGACGGAGCGGCCAGCTTTGCGCGCTCGCCTCCCCCGCCCACGCGAGGAGGAACTCGACCCCTCCGCCTTTGGGATTGCCCCATCGGTACACCTCGGGCACGCCGCCCTCGTGCCACGCTCTGAGGAGGACGGCCTCCCCGCGCGTGGCGCGATAGAGACGAACCGAGCTGCCCACGCCTTTCGCAGAGAGGCGGAATCGCCCGAGGAGCAGTCCCTCGCCGAGAGGCTGGATGCGCAGCGACGCGCCTCCCCACGCGTCGCTGAATGAGTCGAGGCGCTCCCGGATGAACTCGGCCGAGGCATAGGGTCCCCCCGCGCGCAGGCTATCGAGGACCTCGCCGTCGAGGATGGCGTCGATCTCTCCCTGCACCGACGGATCGAGGGCGGCTCCCGTATTCTCGACCACGGCGAGGCGCGACACCGCGATCTCCCGGAAACGCTCGAGCCGGTCGGCAGCGGGGGCGGCCCCCGCGGGAGCGCTCAGGCACACGAAAAGGAGCGCGGCGAGGAGCGCCGGAATGACCATGGCGCTATCGTACAATGGAGGCACATGCTCAAGATTCTCGACCGGTCCATGATCAAGGAGGTCGGTCCGCCGTTTGCCCTGGCCGTGGGCGTGCTGACCTTCTTCCTCGTCATCGACCGTGTGTATCAGCTGACCGATCTCGTTATCACCAAGAGCGTGCCCTTTCACCTGGTGCTGGGGCTCCTCGTCTACATGCTCCCCGGCGTGCTCGCCCTCACCGTGCCCATGGCTCTCCTCGTGGCCGTGCTCCTCGCCGGGGGGAGGTTGGCCGGCGACCTCGAGATCGCCGCCCTCAAAGCGTCGGGAGTGAGCCCGCTCCGGATCTTCAGGCCGTTCCTGGGACTGGCCGTGGTGGTGAGCGGGGCGGTGGCCATGCTCACTCTTCTCGTGGCGCCCGCGGCGAGCGGGGCCTTCCAGAACCAGCTCTTCCGCATCCTGCAAACCCGGGCGACCACCGGCATCAAGGAGCGCACCTTCAGCGCCTCCTTCAACCAGATGGTCATGTACGTGGACGACATCAGCGCGTCGCAGGTTGCGCTGCGCGGGCTCCTCGTCTCCGACGAGCGCGATCCCAAGCTCTCTCGCATCATCGTGGCGCGGGAGGGACGCCTCTTCTCCGACGCCAAGACGCGCCGGGTGACCATGCGCTTCATCGACGGCACCATCAGCGAGACGGACGCGGGTGACGCCCGTCGCTTCCGCATCACCGGCTTCACCCTCTACGATCTCAACCTGCCTCTCGACAATCCGCAGCGGGCGGCCGAGCGCATCGAGAAGCCGGAGAAGGAGATGAGCCTGCACGCGCTCCGGGAGAGCATCGCGGACCTCAAGCGCCAGGGACAGATCGTGACCCCCCTCCAGGTCGAAATGCACAAGCGCTTCTCGCTCCCCGTGGCCGCTCTCGTCTTCGTGCTCGTAAGCTTCCCCCTGGGCATCCGGACCCATCGGGGTGGGCGCACCCTCGCCCTCGCCTCCAGCCTCGCCATCGTGGTCGCGTACTACGTCATGCACACCTTCCTCGAGAACATGGCGCTCCGGGGCAGCCTGCCCGTGGGGGTGGCCATGTGGCTGCCCAACGCCATCTTCGGGGTCACCGGTCTCGTTCTCCTGCAGGCGGTGACGGACGGGTTGCCCGCCTCGTGGGAACGGCTGGCCTGGCGGGCGTGGGCGGCCGTGCCGCGCGCGCTCCGCCGGATCTTTCCCAAGCGGGATCCCGTCGAGCGTACCCGGGAGGCGTCGGTGGGGCGGGTGCGCGGACCGCGCGCCTCGACCTACATCGTGGACCGCTACCTCGTCGGGCAATACCTCACCTTCATCGTCATCGGCATCGGCGTGGCGTCGGTGCTCATCCTCGTGGTCGACCTGATCCAGTACCTCGACCGGTTTCTCCGGAGCAAGCCGCCATTCATCTACATCATCCAGCATCTCCTCTATCGCCTGCCCGGCTCGCTCTACGAAGGGCTGCCCATCATCGTCCTCATCTCCACCGTCCTCCTCTTCCTGACCTTGACCCAGCAGCGTGAGCTCGACGCCCTCAAGGCCGCGGGCATCAGCCTGTACCGGGCGAGCTTGCCCATCCTGCTCGTCGCCTTCAGCATCAGCCTCACCTCCGGTCTCCTCCAGGAGACGGTGCTTCCGGGTCTCAACGCGAAGGCGGAGGAAGTCGATCGCGTGAAGATTCGGGGCAATCAGCCGCGGCACCTCCAGCGCCAGACCCAGATCTGGTACCGGTCCTCCGACACGCGCTTCCTCCGCATGGAGCTACTGGACCCGATCGAGCGCTCGCTGGAGGGCCTGCTCGTGGTGGACATCAGCCCGCAGTTCCGCCTGCTCGACCGTCTCGACGCGAGCAAGGCTCGGTGGACCGACGCGGGATGGATGCTGAGCGACGGCGTGTACCGGCAGATCGGTCCCGGCAACAAGGTGACGGTGGACGCCTTCACCCAGCGTCTCGTGACCATGCCCGAGCAGATCAACGACCTCGTGCAGGTGCAGAAATCACCTGAGACGATGAGCTTCCTCGAGCTACGTCTCTACGTGAGCCGGCTCGCGGAGTCTGGGCACCAGGTGGGCAAGTATCTGGTCCAACTCGACTCCAAGCTCTCCTTCCCGCTCGTCCACGTGATCATGGCCCTCGTGGCCATTCCCTTCGCGCTGGTCTCGCCGCGGAGCGGGGGGCGCGGAGCGGGCATCGCCGTGGCCATTCTCATCTCGGTGGGCTACTGGCTGGTGCACTCGGTCGCCATAGCCTTCGCCAAGGCCGAGCTGCTCCCGCCCATGCTCGGCGCCTGGACGGCCAACATCGTGTTCGCAGGAATCGGCGCCACCCTCTTCCTCCGCCCCCTGCTAGCGGGCTTCGCGGAGTTGGCGGAGGTTCTCTTCCACCTGCTTCTGTGCCTGGCCGTAGGCGGCCCAGTCGCCGCGACGGAGCGCCTCCTGCCCCTTCTGCCAGGCCTCCCACGCTCGCTGGGCCAGCGGAGCCAGAGTCGTCGCGGCCACGGATGCCTCCGGCTTGCCGCCCTCGGCTCCGCGGGGCTGAAAGCCCTCCTCCCCGCGGATCCGCGCGCCGAAGATGCGCTGGATCGACTGCTCGAGGGTGGGCTCCATGGCGATCTGATTGCCGAAGGCCACGATGACGCGGCGAAGCTCCGGGAGCGCCCCCTGCTCGGCCGAGAGATAGATCGGCTGGACGTAGATCAACGAGTCCTCGATGGGAATGGCGAGCAGCGAGCCCCGGAGCACTCGTGATCCCTGCTGGTTCCACAGCGAGAACTGCGCGGAGATGACGGGATCCTGGTTCACCCGGGCGTCGATCTGGCGAGGCCCGTACACGAGCTTCTGCTTGGGGAACGTGTAGACGACGAGCCCGCCGTAGTTGGGCACATCCGAGCGCGCGGCCATGATGGCGATCATGTTGTCGCGCCGCGAGGGGTTGAAGCCCGAGAGGAGGACGAATTCCTCCACCTTCCCCCCCGGCAGCCGCATGACGGTGAAGTACGGCTCCATCTCGCGGTCGCGCCCTTCCATGGTCAGGCGGGGAATGGTCCACAGGTCTTCCTTGTTGTAGAAGACCTGCGGGTCCTGCATGTGGTAGGTGCCGTACATCCTCGCCTGCAGGCTGAACAGGTCCTCCGGATACCGCACGTGGAGCTTCAGGTCCGCGGGCATCCTGTCGAAGGGGGTGAAGAGCACGGGGAAAGCCCGCGCCCAGGCGCGGATGAGCGGATCCTGGGAATCGACGACGTAGAAGACCACGTTACCGTCGAAGGCGTCCACCGTCACCTTGACCGAATTGCGGATATAGTTCAGGCCGCGGTCGGGCTGCGCATACGGGTAGCGATCCGTGGTGGTGTAGGCGTCGAGGATCCACACCAGCCGTCCCTCGCCCGTGACGACCAGATACGGGTCTCGATCGAAGCGGAGGAAGGGGGCGGCCTGGCGCACCCGCTCGGCCACGCGGCGATACATCATCACCCGGCTCTCGGCCGTCAGGTCGTCCGACAGGAGGATCTTGATCTCGCCGAAGCGCATGGCGAAGGCGAGCTTGCGCAAGAAGCCGCTCACGGGCACCCCGCCCCGCCCCGTGTAGCGCGAGTAGACGTTCTGGTCTCCCGAGGGATAGTCGAGCTCCTGCGACTTGGTGCGCACGATCACGTACTCGTTGCTGAGCTCGCCGTAGTAGAGCTCCGGCCGGGTGATCTTCGCGAAGCCGCCCACGACATTCGGGGGGATGTCCTTCACGAAGAGATCGGGCAGGCCCTCCGGGGTGACCCGGTTCACCGGGCCCGCTACCAGGCCGAAGCCGTGGGTGAAGGTCAGATGCTCGTTGATCCACACCCGGCTCGGCAGATGCTGATAGGACAGCTCCCGGGAGGAGAGCATGATCTGCCGTAGCTCGCCGTTGATCATGTACCGGTCCACGTCGACGTCGGCGAACTTGTAGTAAGTGCGGATCTCCTGGAGCTGGGCGAAGCTCGTGAGCAGCGGCCGGTGGTCCCACAGCCGGATGTTCTTGACGGTGAGGCTGTTGCGCTCCAGCGCGGCCGCCGTGAGCTTTTCCTCGGCGGCGAACTCCTGCTCCTTGACCGCGGTGAGCCCGTAGGCCTGCCTGGTCATGCGTATGTTGTGCTCGATGTACGGCCGCTCGGCCACCAGCTCGTTGGGAGTGACCTGGAAGCGCTGAAGCAGCGCCGGCCACACTCCGAGACCTCCGGCCCACGCGACTCCCAGCACCACCAGCCCGGCCACGAGAAAGCCCCAGCCCGGCCGCGTGATCTGGAACAGGCAGGCGCCCGCGCACAGGAGGGCGAGGGCGGTGAGGGCGCCCAGCACGGGAAGGGTCGCGTGCACGTCCGTGTACGACGCCCCGAAGACCACCCCGCGCGGTGAGTAGACGAGCTCGTAGCGATCCAGCCAGAAGCCCACCGCGCGCAGGAGAAGGAGCAAGGCGCCCAGGGCGAGGAGATGGGTGCGGGCGCCCGCGGCGAGGCGCGGTCCCTGCGCGGTCAGGACCAGGCTGCGGAGCAGGACGTAGGTGGCCACGCTCAGGAGCAGGGTGCCGATGACGAGAGTTATGGCGCCCCCATAGAGAAAACGCCAGAGGGGTAGCTCGAAGACGAAGAAGGCGATGTCGCGGCCGAAGAGCGGATCCGGGCTGCCGAACGGCGTCCGGTTGACGTAGCTCAGCACCATGTCCCACGAGGCGCTGGCGCGAAGCCCGGAGAGGATGCCGATCACCGCGATGACGGGCAGGAGCAGTTTTCGGATCAGCGGCTCGAGGACGGCGCGACCAGGCAGGCCGAGCTGATCGTCGAGCTCCCACAGCACGTCAGGGGCGGCGGTGCGGGCGGCGAGCCAGAGATTGCCGTAGACGAAGAGAAACACCACAGCACCCACCCCGAGGAGGAGCCACCCCCGGAGCGACAGCACGGTGGTGAAGACCTGGGTGAAGCCGAGCTCGTTGTACCAGAGCCAGTCGGTGTAGAGCGGCACCGCCTGGCCGGCTCCGGCTAGGACGATGAAGCCAATCAGCAGCCAGAAGCCGAGCCGGGGAGGGCGCCGTCCATTCGCCACCGGGAACCTCCACCCCCCGGAGCCACATCCTCCAGGGGCGTCAGAACCAGATCCGCCCGGGGCGGCTAGGTGCCGTGGGTCCAGGAGGAAAGGTATTCCTCCTGGGCGGGCGTGAGCTGGTCGATCTGGACGTCCATCGATGCGAGCTTGAGCCGGGCGATCTCGAGATCGATATCGCGCGGCACCACGTACACCTTCTTGGCCAGGGTCTTGCCGTGCTTGACCATGTATTCCGCGGACAGGGCCTGGTTCGCGAAGCTCATGTCCATCACCACCGCGGGATGGCCTACGGCCGCGGCGAGATTGATGAGGCGTCCCTCTCCCAACACATAGATGCGCCGGCCCCCGCGCACGCTGAACTCTTCCACGAAGGGGCGGACGGCTCGGCGCGACTGGGCGAGCTTGGCGAGGGCGTCGAGATCGATCTCCACGTTGAAGTGACCCGAATTGGCCACGATGGCCCCGTCCTTCATCTTGACGAAGTGCTCTTCCCGGATCACCGCGATGTTGCCGGTGACGGTGACGAAGATATCGCCCACCTCGGCCGCCCTCGACATGGGCATGACCCGGTAGCCGTCCATCACCGCTTCGAGCCCGCGCATGGGCTCCGTCTCCGTCACGATCACGTGCGCGCCCATGCCGTGGGCCCGCGAGGCCACCCCGCGGCCGCACATCCCGTAGCCGGCGACCACCACCGTCTTCCCGGCGAGGAGCACGTTGGTGGCGCGCAGGATGCCGTCCACGGTGGACTGGCCGGTGCCGTAGCGATTGTCGAAGAGATGCTTGGTGTCGGCGTCGTTGACCGCGATCACGGGAAACGCCAGCACACCTTCCTTCTCCATGGCGCGGAGCCGGATCACTCCCGTGGTGGTCTCTTCGGTGCCGCCGATCACGTTCGTGAGGAGGCGGCTGCCCGCATTGTTCTCTCCGTGGAGCTGGGAGATGAGATCGGCCCCGTCGTCCATGGTCACCTGGGGTCCCGTCTTGAGCACGGCCTCGAGGTGGCTGTAGTAGCGCTTGTTGTCCTCGCCCTTCTGGGCGAACACCGGGATGCCGAACTCTTTCACCAGGGCGGCCGCCGTATCGTCCTGGGTCGACAGCGGGTTGGAGGCGCACAGCACCACCTGGGCGCCCCCCGCCTTGAGAGTGATCATGAGCACCGCCGTCTCCGTGGTCACGTGGAGACAGGCTCCCAGCCGCACGCCCTTGAGGGGCTGCTCCTTGGTGAAGCGCTCCCGCACCTGCCGCAGCACGGGCATCGACTGCTCGGCCCACTCGATCTTGAGCTTTCCCGAGTCGGCCAGCGAGAGATCCTTGACGTCGTGATCAGTCATGCTCCGTCCTTTCGTGCGTGTAGTCTGCAATCCCGGCCACCGCCGCGCGGGCCCCGGTCACAGTCAGGCCCCGCGCCGGCCATTCGTGCCGACGCGGGGCCCGTTCGTTTCGCTTGTCGCGGATGGCTCAGATGCCTGCGTCGTCGCGCAGGTCCTTCACCCTGTCCGTTCGCTCCCAGGTGAATTCCGGCTCGCTCCGGCCGAAGTGGCCGTAGGCGGCCGTCTTCTTGTAGATGGGACGGCGCAGGTCGAGGTACTTGATGATGCCCGCGGGCGTGAAGTCGAAGTGGCGGCGGATCATCTCCTCGAGCTTGGCCGTGGGCACCTTGCCCGTGCCCGCCGTGTCGACCATGATGGACACCGGATCGGCCACGCCAATGGCGTAGGCGACCTGCACCTGCGCGCGCTCGGCCAGTCCCGCGGCCACGATGTTCTTGGCCACGTGGCGCGCCATGTAACAGGCAGAGCGATCCACCTTCGTCGGATCCTTGCCCGAGAAGGCGCCTCCGCCGTGCGGGCAGGAGCCGCCATACGTGTCGACGATGATCTTGCGCCCGGTCAGCCCCGTGTCGCCCATGGGGCCGCCCGTGACGAAGCGGCCCGTCGGATTGATGTGGTACGTGATGCGCTTCGGATCGACGAGGTGCTGGGGGATGGTGGGAACGACCACGTGCTCGATGATGTCCTGGCGAAGCTTCTCGAGGGTGACGTCGGGCCCGTGCTGGGTCGAGATGACCACCGTCTCCACGGAGACGGGCTTGCCGTCAGCGTAGCGAACGGACACCTGGCTCTTTCCATCGGGCCGGAGGTAGTCGAGGGCACCGCTCCGCCGCACCATGGTGAGGCGCTGCACGAGCTGGTGCGAGAGCATGATGGGCAGCGGCATCAGCTCCGGGGTCTCCGTGCACGCATAGCCGAACATCAGTCCCTGGTCACCCGCCCCGAGCTTGTCCACGCCCATCGCGATATCGCCCGACTGCTCGTCGATGGCGGTAATGACCCCGCACGTCTCGTAATCGAAGCCGTACTTGGCCCGCGTGTAGCCCACGCCCTTGATGGTGTCGCGGGCGACCTTGGGAATGTCCACGTAGCAGGAGGTGGTGATCTCGCCCGCCACCACCACGAGGCCGGTGGTCAAGAGCGTCTCGCAGGCCACGCGCCCGGTGGGATCCTGCATGAGGATCGCGTCGAGGACTGCGTCGGAGATCTGATCGGCGATCTTGTCGGGATGTCCCTCGGTCACCGACTCGGAAGTGAACAGGTATTCCTCACGCGCCATCGTCTTCCTCCTTCAAGTCATGAATGGGTCACGCGTCGCTGATGAACGCGTTCTCGGCAGGTTAGCATGAGCGTCGGCAGGGCTCAAGCGAATTGGGCGTCAGAACGTACGCGGAATGGCGCACGGCACGACACTGAGCTCGACCTCCCACGAGCCCGAGGGAGGCAGAGTGACCGGCCAGCTCACGAGAATGGCCGACCCCTGGTAGATTCGCTCGTAGCCGGATTCGGAGAGCGACACGGTTTCGATGGGCGCCCATCCCGCGTCCCCCGGCTGGTTCCAGGCGATCTGTGTCTCGCACCCGATCCACTCGTCGACGAGGGTGAGGGAGCCGGCGTGGGACAGCGTGCCGCGTGAGCCGAGCGAGGGCGAGCCGGACACGCGATAGTAGCGCCCGGGCGCATCACCCGCGGTGAGGGTGAGATTGAGCTGCGTCGCCCATCGGGCTTCGAGAGGCTCCTGGCCTTCCCACCGCAAGCGGTAGCGGACACGGAGGGCCGCGCCGTGGGCATCCACCCGCACGCGCTTGTCGACGCGCAGTGGCCATTCGTCGAGGTGGGGCAGAGCCAGCTCGATGTCGAGCTCGAGTCCCCGCTCCGCGATCTCACACTGCAGGGCGCGCTCGCCCACCACGCCCAGGGCGTGGGCCCACGGGGAAAGTGGATCGGGCGGCCCCCCCGATGGGAAGAGCCCATCGAGGAGCGAAGCGCGGCGAAACCCGTCGTAGGCGAGGAGGTCGGCGAGACCGCTCTCCTTGGCCGGGGGCGCGGCGTGAATGGTCTCGACCTCGCCGTCGGCCGAGGCGACCGCGCTTTCCTTCACGCGATCGTGATACATCTCGCGGCGACGGGTGAGCACGCCGGCCAGATCGAGATCGCGGGGCCGGAAAGCGAGCTGGGTCACCGTGCCTCCCGCCTCGGGACGGACGGTGAGGGCAAGCTCCCGCGTGCGCACCAGCACTTCGGGATACCCGTCGCCATCCAAATCGTCGCGCGTCCACGTGAGCCGGGGAACGTCCACCACCTCATCGAGACGTCGCTCGGCCGCGAGCACCGCGCTCAGCACGGTACGCCGCAGATGAGGCAGATACGTTCCCCCGAACAATCCGTGCCAGTACGCGTCGTTCCCCTGCCCTCGCCAGAGATCCTCGCGCGCCGCGCGGAGGCGTGGGTCGGCGGGGCGTGACGCGAGAGCTTCCCCCAGTCGTGCCGACACTCCAAGCATGCGCCAGTAGGCGTCACCCATCTCCGGATACTTGACGAGAAAGTTCCTCCAGAAGCCGCCGCGGAGGAGCCGCGTCAGCGGCACGCCGTCGGGACGCGCCGCCAGCCGCTGGCGCA
>DASYQB010000195.1:0-2034 GCA_036005985.1 Candidatus Methylomirabilota bacterium
TGTCTGGGTCATTCGCTTCTCCTCCTCATCAGGATTTCCCCCTCACCCTGCCCTCTCCCCCTTCGGGGGCGAGGGAGACGTTAGCGCTGGAGCATCACGTGCCGTGGATCGAAGGCGTCTCGCAGTCCGTCCCCGAGGAAATTGAAGCTCGTCACGGCCAGGGTGATCGCGATCCCGGGGAAGATGGCCACCCACGGCGCCGAGGCGAAATAGCTCTGCGCGTTGTTGAGCATGTTACCCCAGCTCGCGAGTGGCGGCTGGATCCCGTAGCCGAGATAGCTGATGTACGACTCGAGGAGGATGGCCCGGGCCACGCTGAGCGTGGCCGCCACCGCGATGATGCCCACGGTATTGGGCAGGAGGTGCCGCAGCATGATCCGCGCGCCCGAGGCGCCCAGCCCTCGTGCGCCCTGCACGAACTCGCGCTCGCGGAGGGCGAGCATCTGGGCACGCACGATGCGCGTCACATCCATCCACGAGGTGACGCCGATGATGAGGGTCATGGAGAAGAGCGAGGGCGGCACGAAGGCGGCGAGGGCGAGGAGCAGGAAGATGGGCGGGAAAGACAGCATGGCGTCGGTGACCCGCAGGAGCGCCGCATCGAGGATGCCCCGGAAGTAGCCGGCGATCGTGCCGAGGAGAGCGCCGAAGGTCACGGTGACGAGCATGGCGGCCACCCCCACGGTGAGGGAGATACGCCCGGCGTGGAGGAGCCGGCTCAGCACGTCGCGGCCGAGCTCGTCGGCGCCCAGTACATGCCCTCTGGTCAGGGGCGGGGCGAACTTGTGCCCCATCTCGATCTGGATCGGATCGGGCAGCCGCAGCCCGCCCGCGAAACCCGCGCCAAGTCCGAGGAGGGCGATCACGACCACGCTGCCCACCGCGGGACGATGCCGGAGGAAGCGGGAGAGGACGGTCGCCTCTCTCATGACAGGCGCACCCGCGGGTCGACGGCGGCGTAGACGAGATCGGCGAGGAAGTTGCCGAGCACCACCATCACCGCGGTGAGCATGAGGAGGCCCATGAGCACGGGATAGTCGCGATACCCGATCGAGTCCACGAAGAGCCGCCCCATCCCCGGCCACGTGAACACCGTCTCGGCCACCAGCGCCCCGCTGAAGACGAGAGGCAGCTGGAGACCGGCCAGGGTGATCAACGGGATGAGCGCGTTCTTGAGAGCGTGCTTGAGGATGACCGCGCCGCCCGCCACCCCCTTGGCGCGCGCCGTCCGGATGTAGTCCTCGCCGATTACCTCGAGCATGGAGGCGCGGGTGTAACGGCTCCACGTGGCCACCATGACCACGCCAAGGGTGGCCGCGGGCAGCAGGAGATGCCGGAGCCGATCGCCCAGCGCGAAGTCGGCGCCGATAGTGCCCATGTTCCCGGGCGGCAGAACGCCCAGGAGCACCGCGAAGATGTAGATCCCCATGAGCCCCAGCCAGAACGTGGGAATGGACAGGGCGACCATGGAGCCGAAAGTGAGCAGGTGATCGAAGAGCGAGTACTGGCGTATCGCGCTCACGATGCCCGTGAAGAGCCCCAGCGCCACCGCCACCGTGAAGGCGCTGACCATCAGCACCATGGTGGCGGGGATGCGATCGAGCACGACCTCGCGCACCGGCCGCCCATCCCGATACGACCGCCCCCAGTTCCCGGTGAGGACACCGCCGACCCACCGCAGATACTGCTCGGGCACCGGGCGGTCGAGCCCCAGCTCATGGGTTAGCCGATCCAGGTCCTCTGCGCTCATCGTGGGCGAGTTCGCATAGATCGCCGCCGGGCCGCCCGGAGCCAGATGCAAGACGAGGAACCCGACAATCGACACGAGCACTAGGACGAGGAGAGCCTGCAGGATGCGGCGAATCAGATACCGATGCACGCGCGCCTAGCGGCCTTTCTTTAGAGTGTGCCGACAATCGCCCAGCGGGGCCGAGGGGGGTGCCCTTCCCAGGCGGTGCTAACCACGCCGCGCCCGGTGGGGCCGAGGGGGGTGCCCTCCCCAGGCCCGTGTCTTCTGGGGAGATTCTCCGAAGC
>DASYQB010000196.1:0-1775 GCA_036005985.1 Candidatus Methylomirabilota bacterium
GATGCGGTTCAGCTCTTCCCGCATGCGGAGGATCTCCCGGGCCTGGATGTCGATGTCGGTGGCCTGCCCCTGCACGCCGCCCAGGGGTTGGTGGATCATGATGCGCGCGTGCGGCAGGGCGAATCGCTTGCCCCTGGCGCCCGCGGTGAGGAGCAGCGCCCCCATGCTCGCGGCCTGCCCCATGCAGATGGTGGAGATGGCCGGCTTCACGTACTGCATCGTGTCATAGATCGCCATGCCCGCGGTCACGGAGCCCCCGGGCGAGTTGATGTAGAGGTGGATGTCCTTGTCGGGGTCCTCCGCCTCCAGGAACAACATCTGCGCGATGACGAGGTTCGCGATCTCGTCCTCGATATACGTCGGGAGAAAGATGATGCGCTCCTTGAGGAGCCGGGAAAAGATGTCAAACGCCCGCTCGCCGCGGGGCGTCTGCTCGACCACCATCGGAACCAAACCCATCGAACGCCTCCTTCGCTGTGCTCGGAGGGGGGCTCCGCCTCCGTCTATCGCTCGATCCTGTTGCATGGGCTCTCAGTGTACCTCAGGCGCTTACCGCGGCCCGTTCAATAAGGAAGTCGAGCGTGCGCTTCTCCCCGAGAGAGAGGCGGAGGCGATCCAGGTCACCGTTTTGCTCGAGCAGCGCGCGCACGGCGGCCGCCGGTCGCTGGCTCGTCTCCGCGAGGCGCTCGACCTCGGCATCGACGTCGGCGTCGCTCGGCACCAGCCCTTCCTTTTCTGCGATGGCCTCGATCAGCAGCGCTCGCTTCACGGACTTCTCGGCGCCCGGCCGCATCTCCTCGAGCATCTTCTGGTAGTCCCACGGCACCCGCTCCGGGTCCATGCCCTGGCGGCGCATCTGCTCGCGGATATGCTCGATCTGGTGCCCGACCTGGCGCAGCACCAGCGATTCGGGCACCTCGAAGGTGTGCGCGGCCAGCGCCGCTTCGACCACGGCATCCTCGAGAGCGCGCCGGTTCTCCTGCTCCCGACGGCGCTCGAGGCCCTTGCGCATCTCCGCGCGCAGCGCGTCGAGCGTCTCGAACTCGCCCATGGTCTTGGCGAAGTCGTCGTCGATCGGCGGCAGCACCTTCTCCTTGACCTCGCTGACCTTCACCTCGGCGTCCGCCGCCTTACCCCGGAGCGCCTCGTTCCGGTGATCGTCGGGGAAGCGCACGCGCGTCTGGCGCGCGCCGCCGGGTCCGAGCCCGATCACCGCCTCGTCGATCTCCTTCAGGACCGCGCCGCTGCCGATGACGAGCCCGTAGCCCGTCTCGGTGCGTGGCTCCATGCCCTCGGGAGTCAGCGAGTAGTCCACGATCACGAGATCGCCCACGTCGGCGGGCCGTTCCACTGCCCGGTACTCCGCCTGCTGCTCCTGCAAGTGGGCGAGGGCCTCGTCCACCTCGGCCTCGGTGAACGACTTGGCCGCATGCTGCACGGCGAGCCCGGCGTACTGGCCGAGCGCGATGGTCGGCTTGATCTCGACCACGGCCGAGAACGTCAGCGGCGCGCTCTCCTCGAGAGACACATCCTGCAGATCCGGCTCCTCCACGGGCTTGAGCTGCGTTTCCGCGAGGGCTTGCCGGTACACCTCCGGAATCAGGTGGCGGGCGACCTCCTGGCGGACATCATTGGAGAAGTGCAGCTTGACCATGCTGCGCGGGACCTTGCCCTTGCGGAAGCCGGGCAGCTTGGCTTCCCTCTGCACGCGGGTGAACGCGCGCGCCCACGCCTCCTGCACGACCTCGGGCGTCTCTTCCACCTGCAGCCGGCGC
>DASYQB010000197.1:0-8601 GCA_036005985.1 Candidatus Methylomirabilota bacterium
CGATGGAACCCTCGGCTGGTCGGGAACGCGCGGGGATCGGTTCAGAGTCGCCGTGGACAACACGGTGGCCGACCCCTTCTCCATACACTGGCACGGCATCATCCTCCCCAACGGCCAGGATGGCGTGCCGTACGTGACCCAGCCGCCTATCAAGCCGGGAGAGCGTCGTCTGTATGACTTTCCCCTCGTCCAGGCGGGCACGTACTGGATGCATTCGCACTTCGGGCTCCAGGAGCAATCGATGCTGACCGCGCCCTTGATCATCCGGGAGCCGCGGGCGGCGCCGGAGACGAATGAGGTCGTGGTCATGCTCAACGATTTCACCACGCGCGATCCCTCGGGCATCCTCGCCGGTCTTCGCCGCGGCTCCATGGGCACGAAGATGGCCGTGAAGCCGGATCTCACCGATGTGCGCTACGACGCCCTCCTCGCGAACCGGCGCCCGCTCTCCGATCCTGATGTCACGCGGGCGACTCCAGGAGAAACGGTCCGGCTGCGCATCATCAACATGACGAGCGGCAGCAACGTCTTCCTTAGCACGGGACGTCTGGCCGCGGAGGCCATCGCCGTCGACGGCGAAGACATCGTACCGCTCCCCGGCACGCGCTTCGAGCTTGGTGTCGCCCAGCGCATCGACATCCGGGTACGGATTCCCAGTGGGCAGGGCGCCTATCCGATCATCGCGCAGGCCGAGGGTACGGATCTGCTCGCCGGCGTCGTTCTCGTCACCGCGGAGGCCGCGGTGCCCGCGCTGAGTGCGCGGGCTCCGAAGCCGGTGGGGGCGCTGACCAACGGCCAGGAATCACGGCTTCGGTCGTTGCGTCCTCTCGTGGGCAAGCCCGTCGATCACCGCCTGAGCGTGACCCTCGGCGGCGACATGGCTGCCTATGTGTGGAGCCTGAACGGCCAGGTCTGGCCCCGGATCACTCCGCTGGAAGTGAAGCAGGGCGAGCGCGTGGAGCTCGGCTTCGTGAACCAGACGATGATGACGCATCCCATGCATCTGCACGGCCACGTGTTCCAGGTGACGGAAGTCACGGGTGCCCGGCTGCGCGGCGCCAAGCGCGACACGGTCCTCGTGCCTCCGCGGCAGGCGGTGAAGGTGGAGTTCGACGCCCTCTACCCGGGCTACTGGATGGTCCACTGTCATCTGCTCTACCACCAGGCGGCCGGGATGATGACCGTGCTCCACTACCAGGGCTTCACGAACGCCCGCTACGATCCTCTGGCCAGCGCGGCGGAGTTTCCGCGACCGTAGACCGCGGACTCAGGCGCCGGTGGCCACGCGCTCGTGAAGGGCGCTGATGATCTCCGAGACCGCCGCGAGGGCCCACAGGTCGTAAAAAGGCGAGTCGAGGAGGGCGCCGATCTCCCGGCCGGCCCGTGCCTTCGCCTGGTCATCGTTCTCCGCGGCGCGCGCGGCGCGGAGATGGCCGATCAGGCGCTCCTTGTTATAGATGACGGGATACTCGATGTAGCGGTAGAGCTCGCGGAAGTCCTGCGTGAAGAACACGGCGACGGGAACGGTAGCCCACTTCTGGCCCTTTTTTTCATTGGCGAACTCCCGCACGAGGTCTCCGTTGCCGCCGTCTCCCGGCTCGGGCAGCCCCTTCATGAGCATGGTGTCGCCGTCGCGGGTGAAGATGCGAAGCTCGAGCCTGCCCGCTTCCGCGAGCCGGGCCAGATAGGGCACGTCGCGACGGCAGTCCGATGACCAGTCCTCGGAGATCACCAGCACCTTGGCGGGGCCGCCCGGCTGCGCCGCCAGCGCCTTGATAGCCGCCGCCTGCCCGGCGCTGAGCGACGCCTTGTCGTAGCGCTCGCGGAGATAGCCACTCCAGTCGAGGCGGGGCCTGACCGAGCTGAAGCGCCGGATGTCGAACCCATCGCGGGAGAGATTCTCCGGCGAGCCCGTGTAGGTCACGTACTCGTCGAAGCTCATGCCCTTGGCGAACCGATCGGCGGTGACCACGACGTGTCTCCCTGGTGAGGCTCTTGTCCTACTTCTTGGCCAGGGCCGCCATGCGGCGGTTCAGCTCTTCCGGACTCACGTCTTCCGTGTGGGTGGACAGGTGCCAGCTGTGGCCGAAGGGATCCTTGAGAGTACCCGAGCGGTCACCGTAGAACTGGTCCGCCACCGGTCGCACCTCGGTGCCGCCGGCCGCCACCGCCTGCTTGAAGAGCGCGTCGACGTCGTCCACATAGAGCAGGATGCTCACGGGCGAGCCGCCGTAGTGCTGCGGCCCCCGCGCGTCGATCTCGGGATGCTCGTCGGCGAGCATGATCACGGAGTCGCCGACTTTCATCTCGGCATGACCCACCCGGTCCCCGGGAGCGGGGATGCGCATCAGCTCCTTCGCGCCGAACGCGCGCTTGTAGAAATCGAGGGCGCGCGCCGCGCCGTTCACGATCAGGTACGGCGTCGCGCTGTGGTATCCGTCCGGAATCGCCTTCACCATGTCGCCCTCCTCTGTCGCGCCGCTCCGGCTGATTCCGGGCAGCTAGTTTCCGATCTGGACGCTCGCCCCCAGCTCCCGGAGCATGGCGATGGCGGAGAGGTAGGAGAGCTTTCCCGTACGCGGATTCTCCGACGGTACGTTCTCGATCTCGACGCGGAGACGCCCGAACTCGCCCTCGATGGTGACGCGGTGCTGATTGCGCTCCTGGCCGGGCACCGCGTAGATCTTGATCCGCGTCTTCTCCGGTCCGATGCTGGCCAGAGACACCGCCGCGACCACGTTGACGTTGGCGGGGAAGGCCTTGACCGCCTCCGTGGCCGGCCCTTCGAAGATCAGGGTCTCCGTGGTGATGGCTCCGAGATCGATGTGCTGGCGCTCGATCCACGGCGCCCCCGCGAGCCCGCGCGGCGGCTTGCGCGTCTCCATGACCACGGAGGTGATGCCGGCCTCCCGCGCCCCCTTCATGCCGTCGAGCCCCGCGATGGCCCCGGAGGGAACGAGAATACGGCAGCCGTGCTTCTCGGCGAGCTGGGCCCACTCGTCGAGCACGCCCACCAGTCCACCCACGGACAGCACCATGAGGTGCTTCCCCGCCGCGAGCACGGAGGGAGCGATCTCACGCAGAGCCTCCTGGGTCGCCGCCTCGACGATCAGGTCCGAAGCCCGGATCAGCCCGTCCAGTCCGAGGGCCCGGTGGTCGAGGGCCCGCGCAGGATTGCGCACGGTGACGCCGGCCAGCGCCACGCCGGGTATGCCCTTGGTGATGGCATCCGCGACGTGCCGGCCGATGACGCCCATACCCACGATGCCGACGTTGATCATTGATGCGCGTCTCCCGGTCCGGAGGATAGCAATGCGCCGGGAAGGCGGCAAGGGGCGTGCTAAAATCCGGCGAGAGATGCATGAATGCCCGTGACGAATAGGCTCCAGCAGCCTCTCGACCGGCTCTGCCGGGAGTTCGACTGGGCACGCCGGGTCGAGCAGGATGCGATACAGTTTCCCCACCGCTACCACGATCCCGCGGATATCGAGATCGCGGGCCTCTTCGCTTCCTGCATGGCGTACGGCCGGGTCGACCTCTTCGGCGCATGGGTCACGTGGGTGCTGGACCGCATGGGCGAGTCGCCCGCCCGCTTCGTGTGGAGCTTCGATCTCGAGAAGCACCGGCATCTCTTCGCGGGATTCCGCTATCGCTTCAACCGGGACCGCGACGTGCTCGCCTTCTGCCTCGCCGCGCAGCGCGTGCTCGCCCGCCACGGCTCCCTCGAGGCCTTCTTCCTCGAGGGCTATTCGTCCGCCCATCCCCACGTGGGCCTCGCCCTCGAGCACTTCGCCCACGGCTTCGTGGGAGAGGATCTCTCGGCGGTCTTTCCCCGTAACCGGCTCTCCTACGGCTTCAAGCACTGGTTCCCGCTTCCCTCGACGGGTGGCGCGTGCAAGCGTCTCCATCTGTACCTCCGCTGGATGGTCAGGCGCGAGCGACCCGATTTCGGGATCTGGCGGGGGATTCCCCCCTCGGCCCTCCTCATGCCCGTGGATACGCACATCGAGAACATGGCGCGCTCCATCGGGCTCACGCGCCGGCGCAGCCGCACGTGGCGGATGGTGGAGGAGCTGACGGCTGCGCTCCGCCGCCTCGATCCCGCCGATCCCGTCAAGTACGATTTCGCCCTCTGCCACAAGCGCATGTCCGGCCAGTGCCTGAATCGCCGCGACGTCGCCGTCTGCTCGCCGTGCGGGCTCAAGGCGGTGTGCGTGCACTGGCGGGGACACCGTGAAGGGACGGGTCGTCGCTGATGCCGTGGTGGGGGACGCTTCTCCTCGTGGCCGTCGCCGTCGCGGTGGCCGGCACCGTCTGGGTAGTGTTTCGCATGGCCGGGAAACTGGCGGACCTGGAGACGCGCCGCGGCGAGCCCGACCAGGCCATGCTCCTCCTCCAGCGCGAGGTGGAGGCGGCGCGCAACGAAGGACAGAAAGGGCTGGCGGAGACGGCGGCCACCGTTCGCCAGGAGCTCGCCCAGTTCTCCGCCCAGATGACCGCGCAGATGGGGCAGGTGGGGGCGAGCGTCCAGCAGCAGCTCCAGCACGTTGGGCGAGTGGTGGGGGACGTCCAGGGCAGCCTGGGCAAGATGGGCGAGGCGAACCAGCGCATCTTCGACGTGGGGCGGAGCATTGCCGGCCTCGAGCAGATCCTCAAGTCGCCCAAGGTGCGGGGTGGGCTCGGAGAGACGTTCCTCGAGAACATGCTCGCCCAGATGTTCTCGCAGGAGCACTACGTGCTCCAGCACCAGTTCTCGACGGGCGACCGGGTGGACGCCGTCGTGCGCATCGGGGATCGCCTGGTGCCCGTGGACGCCAAGTTCCCCCTGGAGAACTTCCAGCGCCTCCTCCAGGAGACCGACGACGGCGCGCGGCGCCAGGCCCGCCGGGCCTTCGTGCGCGATGTGAAGGCGCGCGCCGACGAGATCGCCAAGCGGTACATCCTTCCCGACGAGGGCACCTTCGACTTCGCCCTCATGTACATTCCCGCGGAGAACGTCTACTTCGAAGCCATCACCCGTGACGAGTCGAGCGAGGAGGACCCGCCCGGAGTCTACGCGGCCTCGCGCCGGGTCATTCCGGTGTCGCCCAACAGCCTCTACGCCTATCTGCGAGTGATCGTGCTCGGCCTGCGCGGGCTCCAGATCGAGCGAAGCGCCCAGGACATCCAGGAGCGGCTCACCCGCCTCGGAGGCGACCTCGACAAGTTCCGCGAGTCCTTCGACGTGATCGGCCGTCATCTGACCAATGCCCGCAACAAGTACGACGAGGCGGGGGCCGCCCTCAACCGCGTGGAGGCAAAGCTCGAGGGGATGGACAAGCCGGGTTCCCAGCGCGCCCTCCCCGGGGTGGGCGCGTGACGGTGGGCCACCTCCATTCGCTCCCGCGCAGGTGTGATAGGATGACACCATGAACCCGATACCCTTCCAGGTCTTCGGCATCAATTTGCTCGTGCGTCTCATGCCCGAGCCTCCCGCCGACGTGCGCGTCCACTGTCCCAAGGGCTCACCCATCCGCTACGGCGAGGTGGTGGGAAGAGGAGACGGCTTCGACGAGGGCGCCAATGCCTTCCGCGAGATGCCTGCGATCAAGAGCGTGGTGGCCTTCGAGGAGAACCCGGAGGAGATCGAAGGACACTTCTTCTACCTCGCGGGCGAAGAGCATCGGGTCATCCGCCTCGACGCCATCATCCTCTCCTTCCCGCTGGAGTAGCCCCGCCTCGCTGTGAGCCAGCTCTCGCGTATCTTCGAGCGCATCAACGCCGAGGAAGTCGTCGAGCTGACCCGCTCCCTGGTCCGCATCCCGAGCGTCTATCGTCCCGGCGAGGCCGGCGCGAACGAGGCGGAGGCCGCCGCCTTCGTGGAAGCCTGGTTCAGGCGCGAGGGCCTGCCCGTCGAAGTTCAGGAGGTGGCTCCCGGCCGCCCCAACGTGCTGTCGTGGATCGGCGAGAAGGGTCCGGGACAGCGCTGCCTTCTCCTCGAGGGCCACACCGATGTGGTGACGGAAGGCGATCCCCACGCATGGGCCTCGCCTCCCTTCGCCGCGGAGATGCGTGACGGCCGCATCTATGGTCGGGGCGCCGCCGACATGAAGAGCGGGCTCGCCGCCGCCATGGTCGCGCTGGCCGCCTTCAAGCGCGCCGGGGTGACTCCCAAGGGCAAGCTCCTCGTGGGCGCCCTCGCCGATGAGGAAGACGCCATGATCGGCGTGCGCCACCTCGTCAAGTCCGCGGCGGGGCGGGAGCTGGACGCGGCCATCATCTGCGAGCCCGAGGAGAACGAGCTCTGCCTCGAGCAGCGTGGCGTGGTGTGGGCGCGTATTCGCGCCCGAGGCAAGATGGCTCACGGGGCCATGCCGGAAGCGGGCGTCAATCCGATCACCGCGCTCGGAGTCATCCTCCGCGGAGCGCCCGGCCTGGAGAAGCGGCTGCGCCGGCAGTGCGAGAAGAGCCGCTACCTGAAGCCCCCCACCGTGACCCCCACCATCATCCATGCACCCCCTCGAGGTGTCGGGGCGCCGCAGTCGAACGTTATCCCGGGCCTTGCCGAGATGACCTTGGACGTGCGGCTGACCCCCGGCATCAGCGCCGATGGAGTCAAGGCTGAGCTCGACGCCCTCTGTCGCGACGCGGAGGCGAGCCTGCCCGGGGTGAAGGTGGAATGGGAGCCCGTCAACGCCTTTCGGCTCGCCACCAAGGTGGACAAGTCCGAGCCGCTGGTGAAGGCCATGATCCTCGGCGTCAAGAGAGCCACGGGTAAGCCGCCACGTTACGGAGGAGTGCCCGGCTCGACGGACGGCACGATACTGCGAATGGAGCTGGGCATACCCATTGTCACCTGCGGGCCGGGCAACCGGCTCATTCCTCACCAGGTGGACGAATATGTTGAGGCGACCGAAATCCTCGATGCGGCAAAGATTTACGCGGCAACCTCTCTGAAGTACCTCGAAGCCTAGGTCTACCTGATTGACAGACGCGGATCGTCCTCGCCTGCGGGCGCTCGAAGCCTTCGCCATCGAGCAGGACGGCGAGCGCCTCATCGGTCTTCGCGACCCCGCGGGCTTCACCGAGCAGGTGATCCTCCTGCCTATTCCTGCCCTGGACATCGTCTCGCTCTTCGATGGAGAGCGATCGGTCAGCGAGATCCACCAGGTGGTCACTTCGCGTCATGGCCCGGCCGCGCCCGCCGCGGACGAGATCGCGCGGTTCGCGGAGCGGCTCGACGAAGCCGGCTTCCTGGACAGTCCGGGATTTGCCGCGCGCCGGCGCGGGATCGAAGCGGCGTGGCTCGGGGGCCCCACGCGTCCGGCGGCCCATGCGGGCGGCGCGTACGCGGGAGAGGCGGGCGCCCTGAGCGAGCAGATCGACGGCTTCTTCGTGCACGCCGACGGACCGGGTCTTCCCGTGGCCCCGGCGGCGCCTGCGAAGCTCCGCGGGCTCCTCGCGCCGCACATCGACTTCCATCGGGGCGGCCCGACCTACGCCTGGGCTTATCGCGCCCTCGTGGAGCGTTCGGACGCCGATCTCTTCGTCATCCTCGGAACCTGTCACGCCGGAATGGAAGATCCCTTCGCGGCCACCCTCAAGCCCTACGACACGCCCCTCGGGCCGGCGGAGGCCGATCGGGAGTTCTTCGAGGCGCTCCACCGGCGCTACGGCCACGACCTGCTCGCCTCGGAGACCGCCCATCGGAGCGAGCACTCGATAGAGTTCCAGGCGGTCATGCTCCGGCGCATGCTGGGGAGGCGGGCCTTCACCGTCCTTCCCGTGCTCGCCTCGTTCCTGCACGAGGCGGTTTGGTCGGGCGGTGAGGCGGAAGAGGATCCGCGGGTACCGCGCTTCCTCGACGCCCTCGCCGAGACCATCGCCGCCTCGACGCGCCGGGTGTGCGTCATCGGGGGCGTGGACCTCGCCCACGTGGGGCCGCGCTTCGGCGACGCGCAGCCGAACACCCCGGTCTTCCTCGAGCGGGTCGCCGCCGAGGACCGGAGAATGCTCGCGGCGGTGACGGCGTCGGAGCCGGCCGCGTTCTTCGCTTCCGTGGCCGCCGATGGCGACAGCCGCCGCATCTGCGGGCTCTCGCCCATCTATGCGTTCCTGCGCGCGCTGCCGGGCAGCCGTGGTGAGCTGCTCCGCTACACCCAGTGGCCTGATCCTCAGGGCGCGGTGACCTACTGCGCGGCAGCCTTCTCGTGACGCCGGCCAGCGATCCTTCGACCTGGAAGCTCCCCCGGCTGCGCATCGATCGCGAGGGAGCCTGGTTCCACGAGGACGAAGAAGTCACGCACGAGGGCATCCTCACCAGTCTGCGCGACGGGCTTCAGGTGGACGCCGCCGGACATTTCATCCAGATCGGACCGGCGCGCGTACCCGTGGAGGTGGAGGACGCGCCGTTCTCCGTGCTTCGCCTGGAGCCTGACGGTGATGGATTCGCCGTGATCCTGAGCGACCTCAGCCGCGAGTCCCTCGATCCCGCCTCCTTGCGTCTCGGCGCGGGAGACGTGCCATATTGCCGGATCAAGGGCGGGAAGTTCGAGGCCCGCTTCAGTCGCGCCGCGGCCTGGCAGCTCCTCCAGCACATGGAGCCTGGCGCCGCGGGCGCTC
>DASYQB010000198.1:0-5747 GCA_036005985.1 Candidatus Methylomirabilota bacterium
GAAGGCCGAAGACGGCCCCGGAAGCGCCCACCGTGAAGGGCGTGCCCACGAAGTCCGAGAGGAGAAAGCAGGCGACGCCGCTCACCGTGAAGATGATGATTGTCCGCGCTCGCCCGTAGACCTGCTCGACTTCCGGTACGAGCTGGCGCACCCACAGGAGGTTGAAGAGGATGTGGAGGAGGCTGCCGTGAAGGTAGATGGCGGTGAGCACCGTCCACAAGTGACCCTGCTGCCAGGGGATCGCTCCTGCCATGCCGAGGGAGTACAGCGCGCGGCCGCTCGGAGCGAGGAGATCGAAGACACCGCGGGCAGCGATGGCGGCCCGTGGGTCGAGGGCGAGGGAGGCGAGGTAGGCGACGGCCGACACCACGGTCACCAGCCCGGCGAAATCGAGCCCGCCAATCAGACGTCCGATGCCCGGGCCGAATCCCCACAGCCCCGGGTTTCGCCGGCCGCAGTAGAAGCACACGGAAGCGTCCACACGATTGAGCTTGCCGCACGCGTAGCAGAGACTCGAGCCGGAGTGCTGGCGGAACACCGCGCGACCTAGGCGCCGTACTTCTGGAAGCGCAGGGCGTTGGCCATCAGGACGGGCATGAGGTCCTGGGCCGGCACGAGGCCGAGCGCACCCGACGCGCAGTCCCGCTCCGTGAAGCGGCTCACGTGATCGGCGCCGCAGTACTCACTCGCCACGAGGGCGGGGACGGGCTGCCAGCCGTGGGCGGCGAGAATCGACGGGGTGGCGTGGTCACCCGAGACGGCGAGCACGTCCGGCTTGAGAGTCAGGATGACAGGCAGCTGCGCGTCGAAGCGCTCGAGGGCGGCGACCTTGGCGTCGAAGTCGCCGTCCTCGCCGGCCTTGTCGGTGTCTTTGTAGTGGAGAAAGAAGAAATCGTAGTCACGCCACCGCTGGCGGAGGGTGGCGATCTCGTCGGCGAAGGTCGCCCCCGTGTCGAGCACGTCCATGCCCACCAGCCTGGCCAGGCCGCGATACATCGGATAGGCGGCGATGGCCGCCGCCCGCAGCCGGAACGTGGCGGGGAAGAGGGGGATGTCCGGCTGACGGTCGAAGCCGCGCAGGAGGACCATATTGGCGGGGGCCGCGTCACGTAGGAGGGGACGTGCGCGCTCCACGAAGTCGTTGACCGCGGCCGCGGTGCGCGCGGCGGCGGGCTCGAGGGCGCGCACGGGAAGGGGAGGAACGCCGAGGGCCTGGGGGTCTGTCTCCGACAGTCTCCCGGAGAGGCCCTCGCCTCGCAGCACGAGGACGAAGCGATGCTCCTTGACGGGCTCGATGATGAGCTCGACCCCGTCGACCTTGATCGCACGCAGCCGGTCGCAGAGCTTGATGCAGAGCTCGGTGGCGATGCGGCCGGCACGCCGGTCGGTGATCCGCCCGTCGGCGTCCACCGTGCAGAAGTTGCCCCGCGCGGCCACGTCGCCCGGCTTGAGATGGAAGTCGATGCCGAGCGCTTCGAGCACGCCGCGGCCCACCGGATGCTCCAGCGGATCATAGCCGAAGAGGCCGAGGTGTCCCGGCCCGCTCCCCGGCGTGACGCCGGGACCGACGTGGCGGAGCAGCCCGCACGCGGAGCGGGCGGCGAGGGCGTGCAGGTTGGGGAGGCGCGCTGTCTCCAGCTCGCTCTTGCCCGTGGCGGGGCGGGGCAGCCCGCCGAGCCCATCGAGAGAGCAGAGGACGATCTTCGTCGTATTGGACTGGGCGAGGTCGTGGAGCAGGCCGAGATCCATCTAGGAGGAGATTTCCTTATTCTCTCCGAAGTCGGCGGGCACGGGCGGCCCCCAGCTGTAGAGCGAGTCGGCGGCGGGAAAATCCCGGGGCTCCCACGCGCACGTCTCCGGGATCTGGTCGAGGTCGTAGAAGTACTCGGCCAGACTGCCCCATGGGTCGCGAATGTAATAGAAGAAGTTGGAGCCGATCACGTGGCGCCCGAATCCCCAGCCGGGCTGCCAGCCGCGGTCCACCATGCGCGCCGCACCCACCCCGATCTCGTCGACGCCCCCCACTTCGAAGGAGGCGTGGTGGAAGCCCGGCGCGCTCGAGGTGAGGAGGGCAAGGTTGTGGTGGTCGGCGCTGCAGCGCATGAAGGCGATGATGTCTTGCGAGCGGTCGGAGAGCTTCATGCCGAGGACGCGCGTGTAGAAGTCCACCTGACGGTTGATGTCCGGGCTGAACAGGAGCACGTGCCCGAGCCGACGCGGGGCGACGGCGAGCCCGCGGTCCGGCGCTCCCCTCACTGCCTGCCGCGGCGCATAGCCGGGTCCGTTGAAGGCCGTCGGCGTCTCCACGGCGACGGCGGGCGGCGCCTCCTCGCGCACGTTGAGGAGGTTGCCGTCGGGATCGCGGAGCCAGAGCCCGCCGCCCGGCGCATCCTTGGGAGGATCCACCTCGGTCACGCCCGCCCGTTGCACGGCCTCGCGGGTGCGTGCGAAGTCCTCGCCGGTGGCGCCGAAGCAGAGGTGATGGAGACGTTTGCGCGGACCCTCGTAGAGGAGCACGCTCTCGCGGGTCTGTCGGGCCGGACGCAGGCGCACCGCCGGACCCTGGCCCGATTCGTCGGCGAGGCCGAAGTCGCGATAGTAGCGCTGGCCCACCGCCTGGTCCGGCACTTCCAGCGCGTAGTGCAGCAGCGAGCGCACGGGCATGGCCGTCTCCCAGACGCGCTAGGCGTCCTTGACCGGGTTCTCGATGGCGCCGAGTCCTGTGATCTCGAGCTTGCAGACATCACCGGGCTGGAGCGTGATTTGCGGCTTGCGCGAGAAGCCCACGCCGGCGGGGGTGCCGGTGGAGATCAGGTCGCCCGGCGAAAGCGTCATGATGTTCGAGAGGTACTGGATGATGTAGCCGATGTCGAAGATGAAGTTCTTGGTGTTGCCGTCCTGCATCAGGGTGCCGTTGACCCATGCTTTCAGGCTGAGCGCGTGAGGATCGGGGATCTCCGCGCGATCGGCGATATAGGGGCCGACGGGCGCCAGCGTGTCTCCCATCTTGCCGGGACCCCACTGGCTCGTGTGGAACTGGAAGTCCCGGGCGCTGACGTCGTTGATGATGGTGTAGCCGAAGACGTAGTCGAGAGCCTTGTCCTTGGACACGAAGCGAGCCGTCTTGCCGATAACCAGGCCCAGCTCCACCTCCCAGTCGAGGGTCTTCTCGCCTCGTGGCCTCAAGATGGGCTCGCCGGGATCGAGGATAGAGTTGTTCCACTTGGGAAAGACCGGCGGCTCCTTGGGGACAGCCGCCCCCGTCTCGGCCGCGTGATCGCGGTAGTTGAGCCCGATGCAGATGAACTTGCCCGGGTCATTGATGGGGGCGTGCAGCCGGACGCTGTTGGCGGCATGGCTGACGGGCTCCCACTTGCCCGCCTTGGTTGCTTCGACCATGGTGGCCAGCATGTCCTGCGTCGCCGACCCGCCTTCGAGAAAGCCCCGGGTGCTCTGAGGGAAGAGAGCGGCCGCTATGGGAGCCGAGCGGACCACCCCCTTGGCCGACAGCCAGGCGGCGCAGCTCGCTTCGAGGTCGACCACGCGGTCCTGCCCCATGAAGCAGCCGAGCCGCGGGGAATGGCCGTTCTGAGAGAACCGGACGATCTTCATATGGGCCTCCTTGGGGGTCCGATGGGCGGCGAGGAAGGGCCGCGCGCGGAATGATATCACTCCTTTTGGCGGCGGGGGGGAGGTGCCTTGAAGTGGCTGGTTTTTCCTTGTTATAGTGGCGCAAATGCCTGCTAGGGTAGGAGTGTCAGTATGTGGACAGAGACGCCACGAGGGCTACCGCAGCGCCATGGAGGCACGACCATGAAGACTTCTGCTTTGATCTCTGCGGCGCTCGTGGCCGCAGTGCTGTCGATGGGGCCCTTCGCTCCCATGATCACCGTGGCCCAGGCGCAGATGCAGCCGGTGCAGCCCCAGCCGGCGCCGCCGATGCCACCGCCATCCCAGCCGATGCAGCCCGTGCCGCCGCTCGGGCCGTCCGATCCTCCAGTGACCAGCCAGGTTCCCGGACAGGAGACCCGGCCCGTAAATCCTGCCGAGTCGATGATGCTGCCCTCCTACGATCCCGTCACGAACAATGAGCCGACTCCCGGTGACGCCACCGCCGCCGGCATCATGAATGTGGTCTATGTACCCGGCAAAGCCATCATCTGCACGGCAGGCGTTATTACCTCGACGGTGCTCCTGTTGCTCACCTTCGGTAGTGCCTATCGAGCGGCGCGCGGCGTTTTCCAGGAGGGTTGCAGCTCTCCCTGGGCGCTGACCGCCGAGCACGTCTCAGGCAAGATCCCGGGTCCCGGCGACCCCGGGTACGATCCCTCCGGCCGCTACTAGTTGCGGCACATCCGTCCCGCGCATCTCCCGCCTTCTGAGGCGCGGGCGGAGCATGTGTTCTCGTTGACGCTACCGCGTCGCGTGCTGCGCGACCGGTCAGCCTAGCTCGGCCGCGCAGCCATGGCGGCATCTCCCCGGTGGGCAGTTCCGCTGCTCTTCGCCCTGCTCGCGCTGAGCTTCGCCGCGGGCATCTGGGGCACCTTCCGCGAGGTCTATCCGGGCAAAGGGCTCTACCGCGTCACCGGTGTCTTCGAGGCTCGAGGCGGCGATACCCTGATGCTCGTCACCCACGATGCCGCGCCGGGGCTCATGGACGAGATGAGCAAGATGGCCTTTCACGCCGAGACGAAGGAAATGCTAGACGGCGCGGGCCTCCGGCGCGGTGATCGGGTCAGGCTCACGGTGCGGCAGCTCCCCGATCGCTATCTTGTGGTAGAGATCAAGAGGATCCAATGAGGGAGGCCATCGATGGCGGATGAGGCGTTCTCGCCCGAAGCGCATCGTTTCGCCGAGTCCCGGTACTTCGACGACTTCCGCCTCGGAGAGCGCTTCTACATTCCCTCGCGCACCATGACCGACGCGCTCTTCGCCGCCTTCCAGCTCGCCTCGGGCGACAATCATCCCATCCACTACGATCGGCCTTATTGCCGAGCGCACGGCCACCGTGATCTCCTTGCCCACGGCCTGCTCGTGGCGGCGCAGGGCGCAGCAGGGGCCGGCATCTTCCCGCACGTGATGGGCGACGCGCTCGTCGCCTTTCTCGAGCAGTCGTCGCGCTTCCTCAAGCCCGTCTACGCGGGCGACACCCTCTACCCCATGCTCACCATCACCGCGCTCGAGCCCGGGCGCACGACGGGCGTCCTCGCGATGCGCGTCACCATCCACAACCAGGACAAGGAGCTGGTCATGGAAGGGCAGCACCGCTATCTCCTGCGCAGGAAACCCTGAAGGAGGACTCCATGGCATATCGGATCAACCACATCCACCTGAAGGCGACGGATCCGCGGCGCACCGCTGACTGGTACGTGGGCGCCTTCGGCTTCAAGATCGTGAACGACGAGACGCGCGTGTTCGGCGACCGCTTCGTACGCTGTCAGAGCGAGGACGGGGGCATGGCGGTGAACATCTCGGGCCTGCGCACCAACGAGACGCTCCAGCCCGGCAACGCCTCCGCCCACTTCGGGCTCGAGCATTTCGGCTTCGACTCGGTGGACATCGACGCGGACATCCGGCGGCTCGAAGGACTGGGCGCCAAGCTGCTCGAGGGGCCGATCGTGATGCCCAACGGCGGACGCATCGCCTTCATGCGCGCGCCTGACGACACGCGCGTCGAGCTGGTCCAGCCCGGGAAGGTTTCCGGCGGATGCTGTTGAGGTTTACTGCCTGGTAACGAGGCGGGCGGG
>DASYQB010000199.1:0-5157 GCA_036005985.1 Candidatus Methylomirabilota bacterium
ATCCGGTGGGAGGAAGACGAGGAGAAGATTGGGGTTACCGCCTGGTACGAGAGCTGGTGGTTCTACATCGGGGCCCTGCTCGCGGTGATCGGCGTCTTCGTGTGGTGGCGCGGCTGGTACTAGGAGTTTCTTGGCGTGATCTGAAGGAGCGCGGGCGCCTGGGTCTCGATCTGTATTGTGGTGTGGTCGATGCCGAAGCGCGCGTGCAGGATGAGGTGCAGGTCGTCGAGGACGCGGGCGGGCGGGGTGCCCCGCTCCACCTCGACGTGAGCGCTCATCGCCTCGCGGCCTGAGGTGAGCGTCCACACGTGCAGGTCGTGGACGCGGTTCACCCCCGCCGCTCCCCGCAGGGCCTCCTCGATCTCTGCGAGGTCGAGATGGGCCGGCACCCCTTCGAGCAGCACGTTGACCGCCTGCTTGAGCAGGGCATAGGTGCGGGGCAGGATCATCAGGCCGATGGCCGCGCTGGCCAGGGCATCGGCGACGGTCCACCCGGTCATGAGGATGACCACGGCCGCGGCGATGACCGCCGCCGATGACAGCGCGTCGCCCAGCACCTCGAGGTAGGCGCTTCGCACGTTGAGGCTCTCGCCCGCTCCCGCGTGGAGCAGCCAGGCGGCGAGGAGATTGACGCCCAGTCCCGCCACCGCCACGAGCAGGACGGGCCCCGCCGCCACCTCGTGTCGCGTGCTCAGGCGCTCCCACGCCTCGAAGAGGATCACGAGGGCGAGCACGCAGAGGACTACGCCGTTCACGAGAGCGGCGAGGATCTCCACGCGGTAGTAGCCGTAGGTCTTCTCCGGGGTGGCCGGCCGCTCGGCGAACCAGACGGCGAGGAGGGAGAGCCCGACTCCCGCCGTGTCCACGAAGAGGTGGGCGGCGTCCGCGAGGAGAGCGAGGGAGTTCGTCCACCATCCCACCACCACCTGCACCACCATGAAGGTCGCGCTGAGGCCGAGGACGGCCCACAGGCGGTACTTGTGGCGCGAGGAGTGGGTGTGGCGGTGATGCACGGCGCTCAGCGGGGCACGGGCACCGTGAGCCGTGCCTCGCCCTGCTTGATGCCCTGGCTCTCGTAGAAGCCGGCCCGCGCCTCGAGGGCGAAGCGGAAATTGCCCATGGGGCCGTAGAGGGCGGTGGGGCTCGGATCCATCTTGAGGATGGAGAAGATGGTCCCGTCGCCCTTGATGAAGGCGATGTCGAGGGGGGCCGGCACATGGTTCATGTGGAACTGGCTGTAGATCTCGCGCCCGAAGTCGAAGAGGATCAGCGTCTTCTGTATCTCCTGGGGCGTGGAGCACTGGAAGCCGGCCGCCGCCTGCTCCGACGTCTCCGCGACCTTGACCCGGATGGCCATGGTCTTGGCGCCCGCCTGGACGGTGACCATGCGCACGGGCATGGCCGCGAAAGCCTCGCGCCAGCGCTTGCACTCGCCTTCCTGCGCCACCGCGCCCGCCGAGACCGATACGCAGAGCAGCACCAGGGCGGCCAGGCGCGCCCGGTGGCCCCACGGCATGCGCCGGAATACGGCCACCGCGGCAAAGATCAGGAGGGCGGTGAGGACCACCGCCCCTCCCGCGGCCAGGCTCAGATAGTAGGCGGCGGTGAGGCCGATGCCCACCGCGGCGAGCGCGACCACGATGGCCACCGTGGTGGCGCGGCGGAAGCTCTTGCCGAGACTGAAGCCGGTCAGAGTGGGGATCACGATCATGGCACTCACCAGGAGCACGCCGACCATGCGCATGGCCACCACGGTGGTGAGCGCGGTCAGCAGCGTCAGCATGAGGTTCAGAACGGTCACGGGGACGCCGCTGGTCCGAGCGAGGTCCTCGTGCAGCGTGATGGCGAAGAGCCGGCGATAGGAGAGCAGGATGGTCGCCACCACCAGGGCGCCCAGGGCGGAAATCAGCCAGACATCGGCGGGACTGACGGTGAGGATGCTGCCGAAGAGGATAGCGAAGAGATCGGCATTGAAGCCTCGGGCCAGGCTGATCAGCACCACGGCCAGGGCGAAGCCGCCGGAGAGAAAGACGGCCAGCGCGGCGTCGCCCTGGAGTGCCCCGTGCGAGCGGAGCCGCTCCATGCCCAGCGCGCCTACCACCGTGACGATGAGCGCGCCCACGATGGGGGAGGCGCCCAGGAGGAGCCCGATGGCCACTCCGGCGAGGGCCACGTGGGCCAGTGTATCGGCGATGAGAGAGAGACGGCGCGGCACGAGAAAGACCCCGATGAGCGGGCAGACGATGGCCATCACTGCTCCAGCGGCGAAGGCTCGCTGCATAAAGCCAAATTGTAGGAATTCAGGCATAACTAGTGATCGTGGCTGACTATTCTGACTGCGGGACCATAGAGCGCCGTGAGGGCGGCGTCGCTCAGGAAATCTCCCGGCCGGCCGTGGAAGATGAGACGCCGGTTGAGGCAGGCGAGCTTGTTCACTTCCTTGGCCACCACGCCGATATCGTGGCTGACGAGGATCAGGGTGACCTCACGCTCGCGACTCAGGTGCTGCAGCATGGCGTAGAACGTCGTCTGCGCCTCGGGGTCCACGCCGCCCGTGGGCTCGTCGAGAATGATCAGCTCGGGGTCGGAGACGAGCGCCCGAGCGATGAGGACTCGCTGCTGTTGCCCCGTGGAGAGCACCCCGATCCGCGAGCGCGCATGGGCCTCCATGCCCACGCGGGCGAGGGCATCCTTCACGCGTGCCCGCTCCCAGCTCCCGATGCGCTGGAAGAGGCCGAGGCTCGCCACGAGCCCGGTGGCCACCACCTCGCCCACGGTTACGGGCAGGGCGGGATCGAGAGCGGCGCGCTGGGGCACGTAGCCCAGCCGCCGCCACTCGCGAAACGCGGAGGGCGGCTGGCCGAAAAGCCGTACCGAACCCTCCTGCGGCTCGAGAAGACCCAGCATCACCCGGAGCAGGGTCGTCTTGCCCGAGCCGTTGGGCCCGATGATGCCGAGAAAGTCCCCCGGCTCCACGGTGAGGTTGATGCCGTCGAGCACGCGCACCTCCCCATACGACACGCCCACGCCCTCGAGCTCGACGAACGGGCGCATCAGACGAGGCTCCGCCTCGCGTCCCACCACGCTCCGAAGGCCGCGCACGAGGAGCCGAGGAGGAGGCCGCCGAGAACATCCGACGGCCAGTGGGCGTGCAGCACGAGGCGGGCGAGGCCGACGAGGAAGACCATGACGAGCACCACGGCGGTGAGGGCCATTCGCGTGGCCCGGTTCCAGCGCTCCTTGATGGCGAAGTAGATGGCGATGACGGCGAAGGAGGCGGCGCCCGTCATGTGACCGCTCGGAAACCCGAAAGCTTTGCCCCGCGGTCGGGGCCGTCCCACCAGGTACTTGGCGGTTTGCTCCACGATCGGCGCGGCAAGGAGCACGATGACCACCAGCCACCAGCGCTTCCTCGCCTCGGGCGAGATGGCGAAGAGGAGAACCGCCGCGGGGAGGAGGCCCTTCCAGGAGCCGAAGACGTTGACCCAGGTGAAGAAGGTGATGATGTCCGGGGTACGACGCGCCATGACCTCGTCGTAGAGCGAGGAGTCACCCGGGAGGAGGCCGACCACGAAGACGAGGACGCCCAGCCCCACGAAGAGCGCGGCGCCTCCAATGGAAAGACCCCGCCAGCGGTGGGCATGCGCCTTCATGACTTCCAGATTGTACTCGATGGCGCGCGGAGGCCTCGGCGTGCCGCTACCTGCATCCCAGTCCCTCGCGGAGGCTCTGGAGGTTTCGCCCCATGAGCTCGATGTAACCGATTCCTTCCGCGGCTTCTTTCCTCGTCACCCCTTCGATGGGGTCGAGGGTGAGCAGGCGCACGCCGACCTCCCGCGCCAGCGTCTCGGCGAGCTTGGGGCTGACGAGGGGCTCGAGGAAGATGGCGGCGACCTTGCGCTCCCGGGCCGTCCGCACGATGGCGGCGAGGGCGGCGGGGCTTGGCTCGGCCTGGGGGGCGAGGCCGGTCACGGCGATCTGCTCGAGCCGGTATCGACGGGTGAGATAGCCGAACGCGGCGTGAGACACCACGACCTCGCGGCGCGCGCAGTCGCGGAGGCCGGCAGCGAAGCGTCCGTCGAGGTCCGCGAGCCGGGCGCCGTAGTTCGCGGCCTTGGCCTCGTAGGCGGACTTCCCCGCGGGGTCGCTCCGTTCGAGGGCGGCGCGGATGGCGTCGACCTCGCCCTTGGCCAGCACGGGATCGAGCCAGACATGCGGGTCGGTGCCGCCGTCCGCGCCCGCACTGGCCACGGTGAGTCCCGCGCTGGCCGCCACCACCACCGTCGCGGAGCCGGCCGCTTCCTTGATGAGCTTGTCGGCCCACGGCTCGAACCCAGCTCCGTTGTACACGAAGACGCGGGCGCGGCGGACCTGGGCCACGTCCTGCGGGGAGGGCTCCCAGTCGTGGCCGTGGACGCCGGGCGGCACTAGCGAGATCACCTGCGCGCGGTCGGCGGCGACCTGCCGGGCGAAGTCGTACATGGGAAAGAAGCTGGCCACGACGAGCGGCTTGCCGTCGGGAGCGGGCGACTCGCGGCAGCCCGCGGCCATGAGCGCGGCCAAAACGGCGATCACGATGCGCATCGATACGGGATGAGGCTACTTCACGGATACGGGACTGCGGATGTCTACGCTCGACGCGACAGGCTTGCCGTTCTGCATGGCCGGAAAGAACCGCCAGCGTTTCAGCGAGTCGAGGAGGGCATGATTGAGTTCGGGGTCGGTGGTCGGTTCGATCAGCTCGACCTGGGCGCTTCCGTCGACGGCCACCTTGAAGCGCGCAAGCGCGACCAGATCAATGCTCCGGCGCCGAAGCGAATCAGGGATCTCCGGCAACGGCTTGAAGATGGCCCGCGCCCCCATCTGGCCCCCGCCCGGAGGTGCGGCGCTGGGAACTCCGGTGGCGGCGCTCTGGGCTGCCGGAGGCGGTGTGGCGGGTAACTGCGGCCCTGACCGTGCGAGCTGTGAACTGGATGTCTCGATCTGTGGGCTCGGTGTGGGTTCCGCGGACGGAGTCGATTCGGGCGCAGTATCCGTCGGTGTCGGCGCCCGGGGGACCTCTTGCGCGGGTTTCGCCGGCTCGGCCCGGCGGGGAGATACGGGTCGATTCGGAGCCACCTGCGGCGCCGGTGGTCTCACGGCCGGCTGAATCGCAGC
>DASYQB010000200.1:0-2956 GCA_036005985.1 Candidatus Methylomirabilota bacterium
AGCGCCGGTAGGCGACGGCATTGCCGACGATCGAGTGCGGCGCGGCGAGCCACTTGCCGCCCACGCGGCTTCCCGCATTGAACACGTCGTAGAAGCCCCCTTCCGCCTTGCCGATCGGCTCGGAGACGTCCGAGACGTCGACCACCGCGTTCTGGTAGAGGTGGGCCCAGTTGTACTGGAACAGGAAGATGTCGGCGCCCGACCCGGACTGGATGGCGGCGGTGATGCGGGGCTGCAAGTCGTTGCCGTTGATCGTCTCGAGGACAATTTCGGCGCCGAGGGCCTTCGATGCCTCGGGCATCTGGCGCTTGAGCTCGACGTCGGACTCGGGGATGAAGTCCACCCAGCGCACCCAGTGCAGCTTGGTCCCCTGGGCGAAGGCGGGGGCGCGTCGCGCCGCCAGGATGCCTTCGATGCCGCCGGCCATGGCCGCGGCGACGCCCGTGGTGCGGATGAAGGCGCGCCGGTTCACACGGATATCCGCCGCCGCGGGCGGGGTCCTCGGGTCAGTCGTCTCCATAAAGGTTGTGGTCCTCCTTCACAGGTAAACCGGTGCTGACTCGGCGGCGTTCCAACGAGGGTGAGTTTGTCTGGATCGATGGGCGGCAGTTCCAGGCTCAAGCGTTGCAATTCTTAACAAGGAACTGTCGGCGTGTCAACGGCAAACGGGGGCAGGGGACCTCTGTCCAACGCATGACGCACAGCGTCTAGCTTAAGCAGCGCGGACCTCCGCGGTCTGCAGGCGCGGCAGGGCGGGAGGCCGGAGCGTCGCGGCGAGAAGCACCGCCATCGCCCCCACGGCGAAGGACCCGACGAAGAGGCCCTGATAGGAGCCGAGCGCGTCGTGGATGGCCCCTCCCGCGAAGGATCCCAGCCCCATGCCGATGCAGGAGATGAAGAAGACCCAGCCGTAGGCGGTGCCCATGATGGCCTCGCCGAAGTACTCCCGGGTGATGACCGCATAGAGCGGCATGACCCCGCCGTACGCCACCCCGAAGACCAGCGAGAGTCCCCAGAGTGAGCCCTCGCTCGTGGCGGCGAGGTACAGGGGGATCAAGACTGCCTGCGCTGCGAGCATGACGATGAGCGTGCGCTTGACCCCCAAGCGGTCCGCGACGATCCCGCTGCCGACGCGCCCGACGATGGAAGACAGGCCCGAGACGCCGAGGATCGAGGCTGCCGCCATGCTCCCCACCCCCTGGTCCATGGCATGGGAAACCAGGTGGAAGATCGGGCCGGAGTGCGCCGCACAGCACGCAAAGTGCGTGAGCGCGATGGCCCAGATCGGCCACGACACCAGAATTTGCCCCACCGGCGCCGTGACGCTCGCTCGCCCGGTCGCCCAGCCCGACGCGGGGGTAGCCGTGGGCGAGGGGGTGAGAAGCAGCGCGCAGGGGATCACGATGAGCCAGGCCAGGTCGCCCAGGACGACGAAGGCGCTCCGCCAGTCCAGCTCGTTGATGAGCCACCGCGAGAGCGGCGACAGCGCCATGATGCCGAGCCCATTACCCGCCGACACGACGGCGGCGGCCATGCCTCGCCGATCATCGAACCACCGAATCGCGAGGACGGTGAGAGGGACGTAGAACGCGCTCACCCCCGCGCCGACGAGGACGCCGAAGGTGACGTAGAGCTGCCACGCCTCGCTGACCTGGCTCGACAACACGAGTCCAAGCCCGAGCAAGGCGCCGCCGACCAGGACGACGACCCGCGTTCCGAATCGGTCAGATAGGTAGCCCGCGGCGACTCCGCCGAGCCCCATCACGAGCCAGTTGAGGAGGCCGACGGCCCCGATGCTCGATCGGCTCCAGCCCATGCCCTCCTCGATGGGCTTGAGGAAAACCCCCAGCGTGAAGAGCGTCCCGATCGACAGCGTGATGATGGCGAAGGCTGCGCCCAGTACGACCCAGCCATAGAACGGCGCCGGTCTCATCGCGCGCCCATTGTCCTCTCGCGGACGACCGGGAGCAACTCTGGCGCGATGGTTGCCGCACGGCCGGGCCGGCGGGGCCCGGCGATCCGTCACCGGCCGCGGCGCGCGAGCACGGCCTCGACGGCCCGGAGATCCTCCTCCGTGTCCACACCCACGGTGGGCTCCGCGGTCTCGAGCACCCGGATCGGGATGCCCTCCTCGAGCAGTCGGAGCTGCTCGAGGCCCTCCGCGCGCTCGAGCGTCGAGGGCGGCAGGCGGTGGAAGACGTCGAGCACCGGCCGCCGATAGGCGTAGAGCCCGATGTGCTTCCAGTAGGTGACCCCGCGCTTGTCGCGGTCGTAGGGAATGGCGTGCTTCGAGAAATAGAGCGCGTCGCCGTGGGCATTGGTCACCACCTTGTTCACGGTGGGGCTCACCGCCTCATCGGGCGTGGCGCGGATCTTGAGCGTGGTGACCTGAACCTCGGGCTCACTCAGGAATGGGTGGACCAGCGTCTCGATGTGCCCGCAGGTGACCAGGGGCTCGTCCCCCTGGATATTGACGTACACGTCGGCCACGCGCGCCCGCGACACTTCCCACAGCCGATCCGTCCCCGACGGATGCCCCGTCGACGTCATCACGGCCGGAACGTGATGGGCGTGACAGACCTCCACCACCTCATCGCTGTCGGTCGCCACCAGCACATCGCTCAAGAGCGGGCACGGCCGCACCCGATTGAAGACATGCACCACCATGGGGAGCCCCGCGATTTCCCGCAACACCTTGCGAGGCAACCGCGTCGACGAAAGCCGAGCCGGAATCACCCCCAAGAAGTTCACGTCGCTACCGTACCAGAACTCGCCGCAGACTTGCTGATCGCTCCTGATGGAAGGGTGGATATCGTCAGCATGTGCTGCCGGGCGCCGCTGCCGCGGGCCGAGGTATCCACATACGGCCAGCGGTCGGGGGAGGCGGGGCGGGGGCTCCCGCTGGAACCGTATCTTCTGCGCACTGTCGAAGCCACCAACCCCAATCTCGTGGCCC
>DASYQB010000201.1:0-2485 GCA_036005985.1 Candidatus Methylomirabilota bacterium
TGTGCAAGAAGGGCATTCCCCTCAATCAGGAGTTCGTAAAGCGCAGGGAGCATCGTCGGCCGTCCCACGCGCAGGAGCACGTCTGACCCATTCCGACAGGGCCGGGCCCTAGATATGGGGCCCGGCCCTCCTCGATCCCCCTCCATCCGGTATTTTATCCTTGACACCTTTCTGACGGTCACCTACAGTCCCGAATAATAACCACCGCGGGACGCGCGGAGGGCGGGAGGAGGTGACACGAATGAAGAAGAAGGCGACGAAGAAGAAAAAGAAGAAGTAGAGTGCCCGAGTAGGGCATTCGGCCCTGTCGGCCCCCATTTCCGGCAGGGCCGATTCATCTCAGAAACCCCTGCGGCCTTATCGGCGGGGCGGCCTGGTGGCCTTCGGCGCGAGCTTCTTTTCGCCTTCCTTGATGAGTCCCTTCACCTCGTCCATGAACTGAGCGATGTCCTTGAACTGGCGATAGACGGAGGCGAAGCGGACGTAGGCGACCTGGTCGAGCTTCTGCAAGGCCTCCATGACCAAGTCGCCGAGCTCGAGCGACGAGATCTCCTTCTCCGCGCGCTCGTGGAGCCGCGACTCGATGTCGGCCACGACATCGTCGACCGCCTGGACGCCCACCGAGCGCTTCTCGCACGCCTTCAGAATGGAGCCCCGCAGCTTCTGCCGATCGAAGGGCTCTCGCCGCCCGTCGCGCTTGACCACGCGCGGCAGCACGTCCTCGATGTACTCGTACGTGGTGTAGCGGCGGTTGCACTTGAGGCAGGCGCGCCGGCGGCGAATGAACTCGCCGTCGCGGCCGACGCGTGAGTCGACCACGCGGTCCTCGCTGTGGCCGCAGAACGGGCACTTCACGCGAGGCGCTCTGCGTAGAGCGGGAAGCGCCCGGTCAATTCAGCCACCTCCGTCCGCACCGCGGCCTCAACCGCCTCGTTCCCGAGCCCGGTCAGTACGCGGTCGATGCACGCGGCGATCGCGACCATCTCCGGCTCCTTCATGCCCCGGGTCGTGACCGCCGGCGTCCCGATGCGGATCCCGCTCGTCACCATCGGCCCCTTGGTATCGAACGGGATGCCGTTCTTGTTGACGGTGATCCACGCGCGGTCGAGGCCCTCCTGCGCGTCTTTGCCGGTGATGCCCCGAGCCGTCAGGTCGACGAGCATCAGGTGGGTATCGGTGCCGCCCGAGACGAGGCGATGCCCCTTGGCCATGAGGGCCTCCGCGAGCGCGTGCGCATTGGCCACGATCTGGCGCTGGTAGGCGCGCCACTCCGGGGCCTGGGCCTCGCGGAAGGCCACGGCCTTGGCGGCGATCACGTGCATCAGCGGGCCGCCCTGGATGCCGGGCAGGACCGTCCGGTCCAGGTCTTTGGCATATGCCGTCCGGCACATCACCATTCCGCCCCGCGGGCCCCGCAGCGTCTTGTGCGTGGTCGTGGTCACGAAATCGGCGTAGGGCACCGGCGACGGGTGCAATCCGGCCGCGACGAGTCCCGCCGGATGCGCGATATCGGCCATGAGCGCCGCGCCCACCTCGTCCGCAATCTCCCGGAAGGGCTTGAAGTCAATGGCACGCGGGAAGGCCGAGCCGCCCGCGATGACGAGCTTCGGGCGATGCTGGCGCGCGAGATCGCGGACCTGGTCGAGGTCGATCCGCTCGGTGTCCTTCCGGACCCCGTAGGGCACGATCGCGTAGAGCTTGCCCGAGAAGCTCATGGGACTGCCGGCGGTGAGGTGCCCTCCGTGGGCCAGGTTCGGCGCCAGCACCGTGTCGCCGGGCTTGAGCAGCGTGAAGTAGACGGCCATGTTCGCCTGCGAGCCCGAGTGCGGCTGGACATTGACGTGCTCGGCGCCGAACAGCTCGCGGGCGCGCGCGATGGCGAGCTCCTCGGCCCGGTCGACAACCTCGCAGCCACCGTAGTAGCGCCGGCCCGGATAGCCCTCGGCGTATTTGTTGGTGAGCACCGAGCCGACCGCCTCGAGCACCGCTTCGGAGACGAAGTTCTCCGACGCGATCAGCTCGAGGTTGCGCGATTGCCGCTCGGTCTCCGCCCGGATGATGTCGGCGATGTCGGGATCGACCTGGTCCAGCGCTTTCATGGCCCTCCTCGGAATTACGCGAGAAACCTTACCCTCCGTCGCGCCCCGGTGTCAAGAAGACCGCTAGATATTGGGGATGGACCGTGCCATCCGAGCCACGGCCACCTCGACTGGCTGGCGGCCGGCAGTGGGTCAGTCTGGCCGGCTCGCGGCTGCTCCTAGTCGAAGTACGCTATGCTGTCCCGCGCCGGGCGACGCGGTCAGGCGCCCGAGCCCAGGAGGCCAGCGATGTTCTTCGAGCTCCGCCAGTACCACATCCGTCCCGGGCAGCGCGAGAACTGGGTCAAGTGCATGGAGGAGGAGATCATCCCCTTCCAGGTCAAGATGGGCATGGTCATCCTCGGCAGCTTCGTCGGCGAGGAGGACCAGAGCGTGTACGTCTGGAT
>DASYQB010000202.1:0-16417 GCA_036005985.1 Candidatus Methylomirabilota bacterium
CATCGCCGCCCTGATCCTCGTGGCCGCGTGCAACAACGCGGCCACGGACAAGCAGTGGTACAAGCCGAACGTGAACTACACCGCCGCCGACTTCGAGCGGGACCGCACCGCGTGCACCGACAAGAAGTCGAAGACCCTCGACGAGGATTGCATGAAGGACCGCGGCTGGGTCGCCCTCGGTGGAGACATCGCCGCGCCCGTCAAGCCTCCGGACCCGACGGTTAACAAGGGTGGATCCAAGAGCAAGTACTAGTCTGCGGGGCGTCATCTTCGACTTCGGCGGCGTGCTCTGGGACATGCGCTGGGACGTGGCGCGCGAGCTCGACCGGACGCACGGCCTCCCTCGCTCTTCCGTGTTCGAGACGCTGTATCGCAACGACACGTGGGGCGCCATCGAGCGCGGTCGCGGCGACCGCCAGGCCTGGCTCGAGGCCGCCCACCAGGCGCTCGAGGCCCGGGCAGGCCGGGTCCTCCCCCCGCTCCACGAAGAATGGCGGCTGTCCCAGCGCGCCATCGAGCCCAATCTCCAGCTCGTCCGTGATCTCCGCGGCTCCCACAAGCTCGGCATCCTCAGCAACGCCGATGTGTCACTGCGCGGGCGCCTCGAGGGTGAGATCGGCATCCACGATCTCTTCGACGACATCGTGTGCTCCGCCGAGGTCGGCATGGCCAAGCCCGAGCCCGGCATCTATACTTTGGCCGCCGGGCGGCTCGGCCTTCCGCCTGGTGAGTGCGTGTTCGTGGACGATCTCGACACCAACGTAGAGGCCGCGCGGGGGGTGGGTATGCAGGCCGTGCTATTCCGGATAGATAAGGGCGACGACCTGCGCGCGCAGCTGGCCGCGCTCGGTGTCGTGCCTTCGCGCTGACGCCATGCCACGCTCCGCGATCTTCCTCTCGCCCGGCGCCGATCTCGCGGCGGCGGTGGATCTCGCACGCCGGGCCGACGCCGCGGGCTACGAGAGCGTATGGGTCACCCACGGGGTTGGGCGCGACGGGCTTCAGGTCCTGTCCGCCTATGCGCACGTGGCTCCCCGCGTCGGGCTGGGCACGGGCGTTCTTCCCATCTATCCGCGCCATCCCGTGCTTCTCGCCCAGGAGGCGCTCACCCTGCAGGAAGTGAGCGGAGGACGACTCCGTCTCGGCATCGGGGTGAGTCATCGCCCGGTGATGGAAGGCGCCCTCGGACTCGAGATGGGTAAGCCGCTCGAGGTGGCGCGCGAGTATGTCGCGGTGCTCCGCCAGGCGCTCACCGGGCGCGTCCAGCACACGGGGCCACGCTACCAGGTGACGTGGCAGAGCGGGGTGCCCCGCCTGCCCTCACCGCCCCCCATGTATCTCGCCGGCCTCGGGACGGCCATGCTCGAGCTCGCGGGCGAGATCGCCGATGGTGCAGTCCTGTGGCTGTGCGCTCCGGCCTACGTGCGCGAGCACGCGCTGCCCGCTATCCGGCGCGGGCGCGAGCGGGCGGGCAAGCCGCTGGCCGGCTTCGAGATCGTGGTGTCCGTTCCCGCCGCGGTGACCACCGATCGCGCGGCGGGCCGGGAACTCTTCAAGGTCGAGCTGGCGCGCTACCTCGTCCTGCCGTTCTACCGGGCCATGCTCGAGAAGAGCGGCTTCGGGCCGGAGGTTGCCGCCTGGGATCGCACGCGGGATCCCGCCACGGTCGCCGATCGTCTCCTCGATGGCCTGGGCGCCGTCGGCGACGCTCCCGCGCTCGGGCGTCTCGTCGCCTCCTATCGCGACGCCGGCGTCACCCTGCCCGCCATCCGACCCATCGGGTTTCCCGACGCACCGCACTATCTGCCCACGCTCGAGGTCGGCTCGGCTTTCTGACCCACCGTGCTACGGTGGAAGCATGGATGCCGCCGTAGCGGACACCCTCCCGGCCCGCGCGAAACCAGCAGTCGGCACGATGTTCGTAGGCCCCGTCTTCGACTACCTCCTCATCGGCGGCGTATTGAGCTGGATCGCGGGCGCCATCCTCTTCTTCGGCGGCTACAACTTTCCCGACAACGATCCCTACCTGTGGTGGGCCATTCTCGTGTCGAACTGGGCCCACTTCGCGGCGTCTACGGTGCGGCTCTACACGCGACCGGGGGCGGTGAGGAACTGGCCCATCCTCACCCTCGTCTTCCCGGTGGTGGCGGTAGCGGCGGTGACGGGCGTGCTCATCCTCGGCGATTTCGCCGGCCGGTACCTCTTCGCCCTCTACCTCGTGTGGTCGCCCTATCACTATTCGAGGCAGGCCCACGGGCTGAGTCTGATGTACGCTTATCGCTCGGGATGCTCGCTGGACGGGACGGCGCGGCGCCTGCTTCTCTGGGTCTGCCTCGTGCCGTTCTTCTGGACGCTCCTCCATCCGAACGGCGGACTGGCTCTCGTGTTGCCGCCCTCCTTCTACGCGGGCTTCCCCCTCCGGGTGGCCGTGATGCAAACACTCACCGTGCTGTCCCTGGCCGGGCCCATCGCCCTCGTCTTCTGGCTCCGGTCACACCGAGGGCAGAACCTGCCGCTGATCAGCCTGGTGGTGATCGTGTCCAACGCCATCTGGTGGTCGGTCTTCAACTACTTCAACGCGTTCGTGTGGGCCACGGTGTTCCACGGGCTCCAGTATCTGGCCATCGTCAGCATCTTCCATGTGAAGGACGAGACGCGCCGCGCGCCGAATGCCCGGGGCTGGTTCTTCCACACCGCCACCTTCTACCTGACGTGCCTCGTCCTCGGCTGGGTGCTCTTCTTCCGCTGGCCCCAGGCCTACTGGCTGCTCGGCTTCCCCATCATGCAGAGTGGCCTCCTCGTCACGGCCATCATCAACATTCATCACTTCATCGTGGACGCCTTCATCTGGAGGCTTCGCCGCGATCCCAACTACCAGAACGTGGTGGACGCCCCCATCGAGGCGACGGTGGCCCACGGGTAGCAGTCTCCGCTCTGCGTGCTGACTCGGTTCTGACCGCCGCGACCTTGCCCCCTCACGTATCCGTGGCGACCCAGGAAGACCTCACCGAGATTCTCGAGTCCCCGCCGTGCGTGCGGCGCGTCCAGGCCGAATCATTGAGCTGACGCCCGCCCCTCCCCGGCGTCCCCATAACGCGAGGGCGGCCACGGCCCCGCCGAGGAGCATGGGCACCCCGAGCCAGTAGCGCTGGCGCTCGCGCGCGCGATCCCGGAGCGTGCGGAGCACGAAGCGGTCGCCCGCGGTGATCTCGCCCCGCGCCGCGAGGAACTGGCGCAGCCGCTCCTTCTGCTCTTCGCCGAGCGTCGCGCGTCCCCACCGCACGGCGTCTTGAAGCGTGGCGAGCCGGCGCATCTCCGCCATCCCCCGCGCGAGAGCCTCGGCGCTGTCACGCCAGGCCTGGCGCTCGGTCGGGGAGAGGAAGACGAGCTCGAGGGCGGGGGCGCCGCCCTCGAGCCAGTTGAGCCAGTGATGATCCATGCGCGGGAACGCCATGAGGAGGAGCCCGGCCACCGCCACCACGGCGCCGGCCGCGATGCCCACAGCGAAAAGCGCGTCGCGTCCGCCCCGGAGCAGCGCACGGGCGCCTAGCCCCACGGCCACCGCGGCCATGAGGACACCGAAGGTCGCGACGATGGTCGCGCCCGTCGGCAGATCCCACGCGAAGGAAGCCCACAGGCCCACCGCGCTGACCGCGGCGCCGAGCGCCCAGCCCATGGCCAGACGTCCGCGCACTGAGCTGGTCAGAAGCGCGGCCACCGCCGCGGGCACGATGAGGTAGGAGAAGACGAGCAGCACGCCCGCGATGCGCACGGAGCTGGTCACCACCACACCGAAGGTGACGTAGAAGGCGAAGTCCCACCACTGGATGGCCCGGCCCCGCGCCGCGGCGATTTCGGGATCGAAGGAGATCTCGAGGAGCGGCCGCCGCATGAGCGCGTGGCCCACGCCGATCACCGCGTAGAGGGCGGCGACCCTGGCCAGCTCGCCTGGGGTGACGGTAAGCAGGCTGCCCACGAGGAGCTGCTTGATGTGCTCCGCGCCCTGGGGCGCCCGGTCCACCACGAGCACGGTGAGGGCGGCCGAGACGACGTAGACGATGCCGATGATGGCTTCCTGCGGAATGCGCGCGTGCCGGACACGGGAGAGCGAGAAGAGGGTGGCGCCCGCCACCGCGAAGGCCAGGGCATACCAGTACGCGGCGTCGCTCTGGATGGGATGGCCGGCGAGAAAGGCCACGGTGACGCCGAGGGCCGCGACCTGGGCGAGAGCCAGGTCCACGAAGATCACACCGCGGGCGAGCACGTGCAGCCCCAGGTAGACGTGAATGGCCGTGAGCACGAGGCAGGCGAGCAAGGGAATCCAGAGGAGATCGAGCATCAGCGAGGCCGGAGCGCGCCGGCGAGGCGCGAGATGTCGAGATCGAAGAGCTCGATGTAGTCGCGGGCTTCCGGCTCGGCTCCCACCGACGACGCGAGCCGGACCTCGCGCGCGCCGCTGAGCGCCACGACCTTGGTCACCACCGCGCTGCTCGAATAGGGCTCGGCGATGACCACGGGGACCTGCGCCTCCTTCATCCGCCGGGTGAGCGAGGCAAGATAGGCGGGGGAGGGAGGCACGCCGGGCGTGGGCTCGACGGCGGCCACGATATCGAGGCCGAAGCGCTGCGCGAAGTACGGCCAGCTCTCGTGCACCACCACCACCTTGGTTCCGTGGTACGGAGCCATGACGGCCTGCCAGCGGGCGAGCCCCGCGTCGAGGCGCGCGAGGAACTCGGCCCGGCGCTGGGTGAAGTACCCGCGCTCCGTGGGGGACAGCCGCGCGAGTGCCTCGAGGATACCCGCGGTGATGGGGCGCGCGTTCTCGGGATCGAGCCAGTAGTGCGTGTTGCCGAAGCCATGCACGTGCTCCCCCCGCTCGGATCTCACGCGCGACGTCTCGGTCTGGAGGAGGGCGATCCCCTTGGAGCAGTCGAGGTCGGCCGGCATCGATCCCGCCTCCCGCGCCGTGCGAAGGGCGCGGGCGAGCCACGGCTCGTGGTCGAGGCCTATCCGAACGAGAAGCGCGGCGCGCCGCAGCGCCGCCATCTGTCCCGGCTTGACGTCGACGGCGTGCGGGTCCTGGCCGGGAGCCACCAGCGCTTCCACGATCACCCGGTCCCCGCCCACCGCCTCCACGAGCGACTTCAGATCCGTGGAGGTGGCCACGACGGCCAGAGGGCCGCCGCCCCACGCGGGAGCGGCGGCCCAGAGCAGGAAGGCGATGGCGCCCCGGAGCGCCCGGAGCACGCGGGCTACTTCTTGGCGGTGAAGATCGACTTCGGAATCATGCAGTGCACGCCCTTGCGGACGTCCACCACCTGGCTGACCCGGCAGTCGCCCACCATGGACACGAGCGAATAGGCCTCGTAGCGGGTGAGGGGCACTGCTTTCTGGGCGGCCAGCATGTCCACCGCCTCGCGCACCGCATTGACCATGGCCTTGTTGAGATCCTCGTCCATGCCCGTGGTGATCCAGTGGGTCTTGCTCTCGATGCGCGGCCACTGGAGCTTCATGTCCTTGCGCACGATGAGCTGCATCACGATCTCGCGGTACGAGCACTCGAGCGCGGTAAGGTTCACCTCGCCATTGCCCTGGCGGCAGTGGGAGTCGCCCGTCCACACCAGGCCGCCCTTGATGAAGATGGGGAAGAAGACGGTGGTTCCTTCCTGGATCTCGTTGATGTCCATGTTCGAGCCGTTCTTCCACGGCCGGAGGGTGGACACGGGCGCCATGGGATCGGTGACGCCGCCCTTGCGCGGCGAAGGGTCCTGGGGATCGATGCCCACGGCGAGCGTGCCGGGAAAAGGCTGGAGGTCGATGGTGATACCGGGCTTGAACTCGGCCTGCCGCTTGTCCAGGTCGAGGTAGAAGTACCTGAGGAAGCCGTCGGGCATCTCCGCGGCGAGGGCGCCGATGGTGGGGAACTCCTTGCCAGGCAGATTGAAGTTGGCGCCGAAAGCCTTGGGGGTGATCTTGACGATGCGGACTTCCATCACGTCGCCCGGCTCGGCGCCTTCAACGTAGATGGGGCCGGTGACGGAGTGCGGCCCGCCCCCGGGGTTCGCCTTCCGGAGCGCGACGATCTCGTCCAGGGTGGTGCCCGGCACGATCTTGTTATGCGAATGCATCATGGTCTCGACGGCCACCGTGTCTCCCGACTTGACGACGAGCTTCGGCGGCTCCTTGGGGTCGAGCCAGCCCCATTGAGTAGTTTCGAGAGTGGCGGGGAGCATGTAGTACGTGCCGCCCGTCACGGCGGCCACGCGGTCGCGGGTGGCCTCGCTCATTGTCTGCTGGGCCACCGCGTACAGTCCCGCCGTGAGCAGCATGACGAGAGCGGCAAGGCTCACGGTCAGGGCCTTGCGGGTGCGAAGCATCTTGGTCATGAAGGTCTCCTTTGAGGTGAGCGGGTCGAACCCTTACAAACGCCATGCCCGGACACCGGAGAGCGAAGTCGGCGGGATTCTAGCGTAGTTTCGAGCGATCGGGCGGGCGGTCTGCCCGCTTCGGGGGCAGCCCGTCGGCGGCTGCCTATAGCGCGGTCACGGCTTGCCGTCGAGAGCGCGCTTGAGCTGGTCGAGGTGATTGTCGTCGTGCCACGCCATCAGCTCGACGAAGTCCTTGAGGGTCATCCTCCCCCGGGTGGCGTGAATGCCGCCGCGCTCCCACTGCTCGGGCTTGAGACCCCGGAGGAACCGGAGCGTCTCCTCGCGCCGTGTCTTGAAGGCGGCGAGCGCCTCCTGGACGTCGTTGCGCTGGTACTGGCGATCCACCGCCCAGCGGTCGGACTCCACGGGGAGGAACTTGGGGTCGTCCATGGCCATGATGGAGAGGAAGCGCATCATGAACGATTCCTCGATGTCGCGCACGTGGCAGACCACTTCCTTGGCCGACCAGTTCCTGGGATCCGGCCGCTTCGTCAGCTGAGCATCGGATACGTTCTTGACGACGGCGGCGTAGTCGTTGACCGTCCGCTCCATGCGCGCGAGCTGCTCGTCCAGCGTGGCCATGCCGGGTCCCCCGTCCGTGACAAGTTGGTGGAAGAGATGCGATTCGCGCTGGTAGAAGCCCTGCGTGTGCAGGGAATCGCCCAGCCTCAGCAGCGTGTAGTCGAGGTGATGTCCCATCTCGTGCAGAAGCGTCCGCAGGAATGTCCGGAAGGCCACCACGCGCTTCTGCCTCGCCGTGCGCATCCACAGGGTGATGGTGGGCGGCTGCCCGGGCTTGCCCGTGCTCTCGTAGAGGCCGTGCAGCTCTCCCCACTTGGCGTGCGGTCGCGCCGCCAGCACGGTGACGCGCACCGGAGGCAGGCCGAGGGCCCGCCCCAGCCCCTTCGCGAGAAGCTGGCAGGCGGACTCGGTGAGCGCGCGGTCACCGCTCTCGAGGGCCGCCCCCAGCTCGACCACGAGCGGGCGCAGGGCCGCCGCTCCCGGAAGGGGCACGGCGGTGATCTTGTCGCTGCGGAGGTAGATTCCCTGCTGGCGCCGCGAGAGCCGCTCGAAGTAGGCGAAGGGCATCCGCATCGGATGCTACCGCCGCCCTCACCGACGGTCAACCGAACGTGAGGTACGGTATCGCCGCGACGCCTCGCCATGACGTCTCACCATGACGTCGCAGATGATGCTAACCTCCTGCCCATGACAGCCCAAGCGACGGTTCCATCAGACGCCCGCGCCGCCCTCACTCCCACGGGAAAGCTTCGCGCGGGGATCAACCTCGGCAACGTGATTCTCGCCCAGAAGGACCCGGCAACCGGTGAGTGGCGCGGGGTGGCCATCGATCTCACGCGAGAGCTGGCGCGCCGGCTCGACGTCCAGGTCGAGATCGTGCCCTTCCAGAGCGTGGGGGCCATGGTCGACGCGGCCAAGACGGGCGCGTGGGACATCGCGTTCATGGGCAGCGATCCCGCGCGCGAGGGTGAGATCACGTTCACCGCGGCCTACGTGGAGCTCGACGCGACCTACCTCGTCCCCGCCGGCTCGCGCCTCCAGGCCGTGGCGGAGGTGGACCGGGACGGCGTGAAGGTGGCCGCTCCCGCCCGAGCCAACTACGAGCTCTTCCTCACCCGTAACCTGAAGCACGCCCAGCTCGTGCGGGGAGATGATGCGGGGGCCGCCTTCGCTCTCCTCGTCTCCGGCAAGGTCGACGCGCTGGCCGGACTGACCCAGCAGCTGCATGGGCTGGTGGGGAAGCTGCCGGGATCGCGTGTGCTCGAGGGCCGGTTCCTTGGAGTGCCGCAGTCCATGGGAGTTCCCAAGGGCCGCGATGCGGGCGCCCGCTACCTGCGCGGCTTCGTCGAGGAGGCGAAGGCCTCCGGCCTGGTCGCCAAGGCCGTCGAGAAGACCAACGCCCGCGGGGTCTCCGTGGCGCCCAAGGCGCCCGCGTCGTAGCGCGGCGAGAGCGCCGCTACTTCCCCGACCACTTCGGCTTGCGCTTCTCCACGAAGGCCTTGGCGCCTTCCACCCGGTCCTCGGTGGTGCGGAGGAGCGTGGACAGGTCGTTCTCCAGCCTGACGCCGTCGGCCAGGGGCAGGCCGAGTCCGCCCACCACCGATTCCTTGGCATAGCGGAGGGCGATCGGAGCCTTGTCGGCGATCTGGCGCGCCAGCGCCTGCGCGGCGGACATGAGCTCCGCCACCGGCACCACGCGCTCCACGAGGCCGATGCGCAGCGCTTCCGCGGCGGGTACGCGCATGCCCGTGAGGATCATCTCCAGCGCCTTGCCGCGGCCCACGAGACGGGGCAGCCGCTGCGTGCCTCCGCCGCCCGGAATGATGGCGAGATTGATCTCGGTCAGGCCGAGCTGCGCGTCTTCCGCAGCGATCCGGATATCACAGGCGAGGGCGAGCTCGAGCCCGCCCCCCAGCGCGAAGCCGCGGATGGCCGCGATGATGGCCTGGGGACAGCGCTCCATCTCGGCGCGAAAGTCGAGGCGCTTGCGCGCTTCGCGGAAATGGGTGGGCGTGGGCGGCTCGAGGAACTCGCGGATGTCCGCCCCCGCGCAGAAGGCCCGCTCGCCCGCCCCCGTCACCACCACCGCCTTGACCGTGTCGTCCGTGCGCAGGCGGGTGAAGATCTCGAGGAGCTGGGCGCGCATGGGATTGTTCATGGCGTTGAGCACGTCGGGACGATCGAGGGTGAGGGTGGCAATGCCGTCCTTCGCCTCGTAGCGTACGGGCTCCTCCGTCATGATTTTCCCCGGCATGTCAAAGATCCTTCCCGGCGATGACGCCGCGTCGATGGAGGTCTGCGATGGCGCCGTCCGTGTAGCCCGCCTCGCGCAGTACGGCGCGAGTGTGCTGGCCGAGGACGGGGGGAGGCCCCGCGTCGGGCGCCTGGGTCTCCGAGAAGCGCAGGGGCTGGCCCATCAGGGTGAGGGCGCCGACCTCCGGGTGCTCGTACTGCACGGTCATCTTGAGATGCTGGACACCGGGATCGCGCATGAACTCCTGGAGCGACTGGACGGGCGCGCAGGGAATGTCGTGCTCGCTCAGGACCTCGAGCCATTCGTCTCTCGATCGGGTCGCGAAGGCCGCCTCGAGAATCGGCATGAGGGCCTCGCGGTTGTCGCCGCGGAGGAGCCAGGAGCCGAAGCGTGGGTCATCGGTCATCTCGGGCCGTCCGATGGCCTTGCAGAGCTTGGCCCAGAAGGCTTGATTGCCACAGGCGAGGAAGAACCACTGGCCATCTCCGGCCTGGTACAGCCGGTAGGTCGGCGTCTCGCGCAGGAAGGTCGGCTTGCCCGGATAGTCCACCACGCTGCCGGACTGCAAAGCGAGCACGCCCTGGAGCAAGGACGTCTCCACGTGCTGGCCACGCCCCGTGCGCTCGCGCACGAAGAGAGCGGCGAGCACGGCCTGGGCGCCGAGGGCGGCCGTGTAGTAGTCGGTCACGGCCACGCGCACGAACTGGGGCGGTCCGCCGAAGCCCTGCAGATGCTGGACGCCGCCCATGGCCTGGAGCACCGGATCGTAGCCCGGCCGGTCGCGGTAGGGCCCGTCAGGACCGAAGGCGGTCATGGCGCAGTAGATCAGGCGCGGATTGAGGGAACGCAGGGTGGTCGAGTCCATGCCGAGGCGCTCGGCCACCCCGGGGCGCATGTTCTGGATCAGCACGTCGGCGGTCTTGACCAGACGCTGCAGCACCTCACGCCCCGCCGGCTCCTTGAGGTTGACGGCGACGGAGCGCTTGCCGCGGTTCCAGCCGTAGAAGCCCGGCAGCTCACGGAAGGAGTCACCCTCCAGCGACTCGACCTTGATGACGCTCGCCCCCAGGTCGGCGAGCATCATGGCGCCGTACGGCCCCGCGAGATACGACGAACAGTCCACCACGGTGATGCCGTCGAGAGCGCCGCGCGTCTCGGCCATCAGCGGGCGGACGTCACGTGACGGACGATGAGCTCCCGATGGAACTGGGCATCGCCGAAGAGCGGCTCGAGAGCCTTGGCCCGCTTCATGTAGAGGTGCAGGTCGTATTCCCAGGTGAAGCCGATCCCGCCGTGCACCTGGATGGCGTCGCCACAGACCTTGCGCGCGGCCTCACTCACGTAGGCCTTGCAGATGGAGGCCGCCACCGCCGCATCCTCCGCCCCCGCAGTGAGGGCCCACGCCGCGTAGTAGACGGCAGCATGCGCGTTCTCCGCCTCCAGCAGCATCTCTGCGCAGCGATGACGGATGGCCTGGAACGATCCCACGGGCTGGCCGAACTGCTCGCGCACCTTGACGTACTCCACGCTCATGTCGAGGCAGCGGCGCGCCGCCCCCAGCATCTCCGCCGACGACATCACCGCCGCGCGCCGGAGCAGCGAGTCGAGGAGCGTCCCCGCCGAGCCCGGCTGGCCCAGGATGGCGTCGCCACCTACGGCCACTTTGTCGAGACGCATCTCGGACCAGCGGTTGGTGAGATCGATGCCAACCATGGGCGACAGCGTGATCCCCGCCGACTTGGGATCCACGAGGAAGAGGGAGAGGCCTTCGGACGAGCGCGCGGGCACGAGCACGACGTCGGCCACGTGGGCCCACGGCACGAAGCGCTTGAGGCCGGACAGCGTCCAGCCGCTGCCCGTCTTCTCTGCAATGGCGGCGGTGGAGGCGGGATCCCAGTCGAGGTGCTCTTCGAGGAGGGCGGCGGTCACCCGCGCCTTGCCCGCGGAGATGGCGGAGAGCCACTTGTCCTTCTGCGCGGCGTTGCCGCCGAGCAATATGCCCAGGCCCCCGAGGACGACGGTGGCGAAGAAAGGGCCGGGGTAGGCCGCGCGCCCCATCTCCTCGAGCACGAGGCCGAGCTCGACCAGTCCCAGCCCCGCTCCGCCCTGCTCTTCTGGGAAGGGCAGGCCGAGCCAGCCCAGCTTGGCCATCTCGCTCCACAGCGCCTCACCGTAGCCCCGCGTGTCGTCGAACATGGCGCGCACGTGCGCGGGCTTGCACTGCTCGTCGAGGGCGGAGCGCACGGAGTTCTTCAGGAGGATCTGATCGTCGCTGAACGAGAAGTTCACGCTTTGCCTCCCACCCGGTCCGCGCGCGTCTCCTTGGGCAGGCCGAGGATGCGCTCGCCGATCACGTTCTTCTGGATCTCCGAGGAGCCGGCGTAGATGGTGCCGGCGCGTGACCACAGATACGCGTAGGCCCAGCTGCCGTTGTCACCCACCGCGGTGTCGATCTGGAGCTTGAAATCTTCCGGCGCACCCTGGGTCAGCTGGCCATAGGGGCCGAGGATCTCGAGGGCGAGCTCCATGAAGCGCTTCTCGAACTCGGAGTACGAGAGCTTGGTCAGCGAGCCGGCAGCCCCCGGATGCTCGCCGCGCTCGAGGAGCGTGAGGGTGCGCAGAGCCTGGTAGCGCTCCACCTCGATCTCGGACCAGATGCGCCCGAGCTTCTGGCGCACCACGGGATCTTCGATGAGTGGCCGGCCGTGACGGCGGAGGCGCCTGGCCGCCTCCACGAGCCGGGTGAACTGCGAGGAGTAGTTGGTGATGCGCGCGAGGGCGCGACCGCCCCGCTCGTAGCCGAGGGTGGTCTGGGCGATGGCCCAGCCCTCGCCGAGCTTGCCCATCTGATCGCTCTTCTCCACGCGGGCATTGGTCATGAACACTTCGCAGAACTCCGAGGAGCCGGTCATCTGCTTGAGAGGGCGCACGTCCACCCCGGGCTGGCGCATGTTCATGAGGAAGCACGAGATGCCCTTGTGCTTGGCCACCTTGGTGTCGGTGCGCGCGAGGAGAAGACCCCAGTCGGCGATGGCGCCGCCGCTCGTCCAGATCTTCTGCCCGTTGACCACGAAGTAATCGCCCGCGTCGACCGCCGAGGTCTTGAGGGCGGCCAGGTCGGATCCCGCATTGGGCTCGGAGTAGAGCTGGCACCACAGCTCTTCGGCGGAGAGGATCTTCCTCAGGTAGCGCACCTTCTGCGCGTCCGTGCCGTGGACGACGATGGTCGGCCCCACGATGCCGATCCCCAGGCTATTGGTGGGCGCCGGCGCATTGGCCTTGGCCATCTCGTCGGCCACGATGGCCTGCTCCATGGGACGCGCCCCGCCGCCGCCGTACTCCTTGGGCCAGCCCATGCCGAGATAGCCCGCGTCGTAGAGCTTGCGATGCCACGCGCGGCGCTCTTCCAGGTTGCGAACTTCCTTGGGCAGGTTCTGCTCGAGCCACGTGCGCACCTGTTTGCGGAACGCGACGTCTTCGGGAGTGTAGTTCAGGTCCATGACTTGGGCTCCTGTGCCAGACTCGGCTCGACGCGGGGCCGAAGCCTCGACACGTCGGCGGTTCGCGCTGCGGTTGAGGTGCTCAGGTTCTAGCACGGGGCGCGGGGAGGGTCAACCAGCGGCGGGGACGTCGTGATCGTGTTACTTTCTGCGGCGAGGGAGACGCGCTCGTCGATCGGGTCGTCCCTCGACGCTTGACGTTTCCACCCCACGGGCCTACGGTGTCCGCCATGACTCCACACCGACCGACCCCGCGTCGCCTCGCCCTCGCCCTTCTTCTCGGGATGATCACATGCCTCGCCGGCCCCGCCCTCGCCGCCGAGGGAGAGATGCGGTGGGGGCTCCACGTCACGCTGGCCGCCAAGTGGCTCGATCCCGCCGATACGGAGGCGTTCAGCACGCCCTTCATGGTGCTGTACGGCGTGCACGATGCCATGGTGAAGCCGATGCCGGCGGGGCTCAACACGCCCAGCCTCGCCGAGTCGTGGCAGGAATCGAAGGATCACCTGACCTACCAGTTCACACTGCGGAAGAACGTGCGCTTCCACAACGGTGAGCCGGTGACCGCGGAGGACGTGAAGTTCTCCTTCGAGCGCTACCGGGGGGCGAGCGCCACCCTCCTCAAGGAGAAGGTCAAGGAGGTGCAGGTGATGGATCCGGGGCACGTGCGCTTCGTGCTCAAGGAGCCGTGGCCGGACTTCATGACCTTCTACGGCACCACCGCCTCGGGAGCGGGGTGGATCGTGCCGAAGAAGTACGTGGAGAAGGTCGGCGACGACGGCTTCAAGGCCGCGCCCATCGGAGCGGGACCCTACCGTGTGGTGTCCTTCAAGCCAGGGGTGGAGCTGGTGCTGGAGGCTTTCGACGGCTACTGGCGCAAGGCACCCTCGGTGAAGCGCCTCGTGATGCGCTCGATGCCCGACGAGTCGACGCGGGCGGCCGCTCTCAAGGCGGGCGAAGTCGACATCTCATTCCTCCTCACCGGGCCGACGGCGGAAGCGATCCAGAAGACGCCGGGCTACAAGGTGGTGGCGCCTCTCCTCTCGGGAGCGTTCTGGCTCGAGCTGCCCGAGCAGTGGGATCCCAAGTCGCCGTGGGCCGACAAGCGCGTGCGCATGGCGGCCAACGTGGCCATCGACCGTGAAGGGCTGAACAAGGCGGAGACCCTCGGCTTCTCGCGCCTCACCGGCAACTTCGTTCCCCGGATCTTCCAGCACGCCCTCGCCCTCGAGCCGCCGCCCTACGATCCCGCGCGGGCCAAGAAGCTCCTCGCCGAGGCGGGCTACCCCAACGGCTTCGACGGCGGCGACTTCTATCCGTTTCCGCCCTACAACACGATGGGCGAGGCCATCCAGGGATATCTGCAGACGGTGGGCATCCGGACGCGCATGCGGGTGATGGAGCGCGCCGCCTATTTCACGGCGTGGCAGGAGAAGAAGCTTCACGGCGTGATCCTCGTGATCTCCGCCGCCTTCGGCAACGCGGCCACGCGGCTCGAGCCGTACGCCACCAAGAGGGGCATCTACGCCTACGGCAGCCTGCCCGAGATCGACGACCTCTACGCGAGGCAGGCGCGCGAGCTCGACGGCAAGAAGCGGGAAGCCATGCTGCATCAGATCCAGAAGACGCTAGCCGATCACGTGACCACCATTCCCATCTACGACCTCGCCTTCATCTGGGGCGTGGGACCACGGGTGGGCGAAGGCGGGGCGGGGCTGATTCCCGGCTTCTCCTACTCGGCCCCCTTCGAAGACCTGCGGCTCAAGTAGGCGCGGGCGGCGCTCGTGGCCCACTACTCGCTCGGCATCGACATCGGCGGCACCTTCACCGACATCGTGATCTACGACCACGACTCCGGCCGCCAGGTCAACCGCAAGGTGCTCACCACCCATGAGGACCCGGCGCGCGCGGTGGCGGCGGGGGTGGAGGCGCTCCTCCGCGAAGGACGCTTCGCGCCCGGCGAGTTCGGCCGCGTGGTGCACGCCACCACCCTCTTCACCAACGCCTTGATCGAGCGCAAGGGCGCCGTCACCGGCCTCATCACGACCCAGGGCTTCGCCGACACCCTCGAGATCGGGCGGGAGCGAAAGTACGAGCTCTACGACCTCGCCATCACCAAGCCGGAGCCTCTCGTCCCGCGCAATCTCCGGCTCGAAGTGCCCGAGCGCACCCTCGCCGACGGCAGCGTGCGGCGACGGCTCGACACGCGGGCCCTCGAGGGACGAGCGCGCGAGCTCGTCAAGGCCGGAGTCACCTCCATCGCCGTGGTGTTTCTCCATGCCTACGCCAATCCGCGCCACGAGCGGGAGGCGGCGCGGCTCATCGTCAAGCGCCACCGCGGGGTGGCCGTGACCACGTCGCACGAAGTGGCGCCGGAGATTCGCGAGTTCGAGCGGGCCTCCACCGCGGTGGCCAATGCCTACATCAAGCCGCTCGCTCATCGCTATCTCGAGCTGATGGCCCGGCGCGTGGCGGAGCTGGGCATTCCCGCTCCGCTTCTTCTGATGCTCTCGAGCGGCGGCCTCACCCACGTGGCCGAGGCGCAGCGCGCTCCCGTGCAGATGCTCGAATCCGGCCCGGCCGCGGGCGCCATCGCCGCCGCCTTCTTCGGCCGCGACCCCCGCGGAGGCGGCTCCCCAGGAATTCTCGCCTTCGACATGGGCGGCACCACCGCCAAGCTTTCCCTCGTCGACGGCGGAGAGCCGCTGACCGCCTACAGCTTCGAGGCGGCCCGGCAGCGCCGCTTCATCGAGGGCAGCGGGCTCCCCATACGCATCTCGACCATCGAGCTGATCGAGATCGGAGCGGGGGGCGGCAGCATCGCCGACGTGGACGAGATCGGTCTGCTCAAGGTCGGCCCGCGCAGCGCGGGGTCGCATCCAGGCCCCGCCTCCTATGGGCTGGGGGGCACCGAGCCGACGGTGACCGACGCGGATTTTCTCCTCGGCTATCTCAATCCGGGATACTTCGCGGGGGGCGAGGTGTCGGTCGACATGAACGCGGCCCGCGCGGCGGTGGAGCGGCTGGCCACGCGGCTCGCCCTCGATCCCGTCAAGGTGGCGTGGGGCATCCACGACATCGTCAACGAGAACATGGCGGGCGCCGCGCGCGTGCACATCGCCGAGCGAGGCCGCGATCCGCGCGACTACGCGCTCCTTTGCACGGGCGGGGCGGGCCCGGTGCACGCCTGGTCAGTCGCGCGCAAGCTCGGCGTCTCGAGAATCGTCTGTCCGCCGTCGGCGGGCGTGGCCTCGGCTCTGGGCCTTCTCGTGGCGCCCGCGCGGGTCGATCGCGTGGCCACCGTGGGCATTCGACTCGATCAAGGGAGTGTAGCGGAGCTGGAGGCGGCTTTCCGGCGACTCGAGGACGAGGCGCGTGCGGTCATGGCCGACACCGGCCTCAAGCTCGAGAACGCGGTGATACGCCGGCTCGCCGACGGCCGCTTCATGGGACAGGGCTTCGATCTCGTGGTGGCCCTCCCCGATGGGCCGTACGACGACGGGGCGGATAGTCGCCGGCGACTCACCGCCGCCTTCGAGACGGCCTACCGCGAGAAGTTCGCCCTCACCCCGCCCGGCGTGCCCGTGGAGTTCCTGAACATTCGCGTGGCCGTGCGCGCGCCGGTGTCGGGCAGCGAGGTGGTGCTGCAGGGGCAGCGTGGCGCGGGCGCGGCGAGCGCGCTCAAGGGAAGCCGGCCCGCGTACTTCCACGAG
>DASYQB010000203.1:0-1564 GCA_036005985.1 Candidatus Methylomirabilota bacterium
AGGTCTGGCGGGCACGGCACCCTGGGCCCTCTTCCTTTCCTCCTCGAATCGATCGCGACTACTCTCCCGGGAATCGAGGACTCTCGGCACAGGCGATCGAGCCGCAGGTGTTTCCGGCTTCTCCGGCTCGGTGGCCGGCGGCTCAGCATTGACGTTGGACTCTTTCTTTACGTCTTGATTCATTTCGGCGAGCGCCTGAGCCTGATCCGCAGGCCGGGCCAGATTGTCGCGCTCACGTTCCTCACCGGGTGGGGCTGGCGCTCCGCTCTTGAGCCTCGCCGTGGCCTCTTTCGAAGGTGACGGAGTGGGGGCGTAGGGCAGAGGTGGGGGTGGCTCGGCTGGCGGCGAATCGGGACGCGAGGTCACCGCGGGCACGTCAGGCCGGGCAGCGTCCTTCATCTCGGGCGTGCCCTGGAGCAGATAGACGCCGAGAACGGCGATCACCACCATGGCTCCCGCCTCGAGAGGCAATTTGACGGAGAGAGGCTGAAAGACCAGTCTTCCGAGCTTCCGGTACCACGGGGCGGGATAGACCTCGCCCATCACCTTGTCCACGAATCCCACGGGAGCCCGGGCAGGCTCGACGCGGGAGAGAAGCGACACTGTCGAACGGAGTCCTTCCAGCTCTCGGCGGCACTCCGGGCAGCCGGCCAGGTGAGCCTCGACCTGCTCGCGCTCGTGGGCATCGAGCGCCTGGTCCAGCCAGGCCGAGAGCAGGTCGCGCGTCTCGGAGCAGGTCATGGGAGAAAGCGCTCCATCTTGTCCTTGAGATCCATGCGCCCCCGGTGAAGTCGCGAGCGGACGGTGCCCAGCTCGATGCCGAGGGCGGAAGCGATCTCCTCGTAGGACAGCCCCTCGAGATCACGGAGTATCACCACCACGCGGCGCTCCTCGGCCAGCTCGGCGATGGCGCGATGGAGGGCGGCTTCCATCTCGCCGCGCTCCGCCCCGGTATCGGGGCCTCCGCGCGGGTCGGCCACCCGGAGCAGTATCTCTTCACCGTGGCGCACCGCCCTGCGGTCTCCCATGGCGAGACGGTTGAGACAGAGCCTCGACACGATGGCGTACAGCCACGTCGAGAGCTTGGCCTCCCCGCGAAACTCCGGCAGGCTACGATGTGCGCGGAGGAACGCTTCCTGGGCAGCCTCCTCCGCTTCGGCCGCGCTGCCAAGCATGCGCAGGGCCACACCAAAGACACGGTGCTGATGGGTGGCCACGAGCTCCTCGAAGGCCCGCGCGTCACCCGCTCGCAGCCGTTCGAGAAAATCACGAGCATCGGCGGCATCTCCTTCCCGCACAGTTAGACCATAGCGCGGGGCGAAAGTTCCCCATGACAAAAATGATAGACTCCCCGGCTATGATCCAAATCCTCACCGCCGCTTTGGCGACACTTCTGTTGCTGCTGTCGGGCAGCGCCGAGGCTCAGTCACCCGCTGAGCTCCGCGTGGCCATACCGTGGACGCCCGAGAATCTCGACCCGACCATGAATCTGTCGTCCTTCCGGGCCATGGTGGGCGTGAGCATGTTCGACTCGCTAGTGGGCCGCGATGCCGAGAACCGCATC
>DASYQB010000204.1:0-1614 GCA_036005985.1 Candidatus Methylomirabilota bacterium
AGCCGAGACAGGAAGGGCACGAGCTGGAGCTGGCTCGCTCCTTCACTCAGGTAGTGCTGTCCGGTGGCGAGCAGATCCCAGCCCCGGTCACGGGCGAGCCGCGTCATGAGGATCTGGCTCTCGAGGGCGGACACGCATCGCTCCCCACCGGATTCTGGTTGGTCAGGAAGATGCCCACCTGCATGCTGATCTCCTCGGCGTCAGCGCCAGAGCTGCGTGGAGGCGAGCCGCGCCCCCTCCGCCATCGACGCGAGCTTGGCCCAGGCGATCTCGGGCTCGACGAGGTTGGAGTGGCCGAAGGTGGCGAAGCCGCAATCGCTGCCCGCGATCACCCGCTCGCGCCCCACCACCTCCGCGTAGCGCACGATCCGCTGGGCCACCAGCTCCGGGTGCTCGATGAAGTTGGTGGTGGAATCGAGCACGCCGGGAATGATCACCTTGTCGTCGGGCAAAGGTACCTCGCGGAACACCACCCACTCGTGCTCGTGGCGCGCATTGGCGCCCTCGAAGGAGAGGCCCTGTGGGCGCGCCTTGAGCACGGCGCGGATGATCTCGCGCAGGGGAATGTCGCGATGGTGCGGCCCCTGGTAGTTGCCCCAGCACAGGTGGAGGCGGAGACGGTCGGCGGGAATGTCGCGCAAGGCGTGATTGAGCGCCTCGATATTGCCCTCGGCGATGCGCACGAACTCCGCGTTGCTCAGCTCGGGAAAGCCCAGGTGACGGCCCATGGCCAGATCGGGGCAGTCGATCTGGAGCACGAAGCCCGCGCGGTGGATGGCGTCGTACTCCTCCTTCATCACGTCCACCAGGCGCGCGAGGTAGGCGTCCCGGCTCGGATAGTACTGGTTGGGAAGGAAGTGGGCGATGACGCCGGGCGAGGCCGCGGTCATGAAGGCCTCGGTCACCCGCGCGCCGTCGAGGGCCGCGCGAAGGTTGGCGATGTCCACGTCCACCGCCGCGCGATCCTTCCACTCGATGGGCCCGTTGCAGGCCGGGCGCGCCACCGCGGGGCGCCGCTCCGCGCGCGCGGCCGCCTCGGGAAAATCCGCCCAGTCGGCGCGGCCCCGCACCGCGCTCTGCCCGCCGAAGCCGGTGAGGCGCTGGCGCACGTAGGTCGAGTAGCCGACCTTGCCCTGCTCGCCGTCGTTCACCACGTCCACTCCCGCGTCGGCCTGCTCCTTCACGATGTCCCGGGTGGCGCTGCGCACGCGGGCCGCGAAGGCGGTGGGATCGGGCGGGGTGCCTCCGTCCACCGCCTCCAGCATGGCGAGGAGATCCGGGGGCCGGGGCAGGCTGCCCGTATGGGTGGTGAGGATGCGATCGACGCTGCGCTTCACGCTTCCTCGAAGGGATAGAGGGGCCGGCGGCGATTCCGGAAAGTGAACAGGTTGAGATCCGAGCTGGTGCAGCCGTCGCCGTCGCACAACACGATGTGCCGGGCGATGGGCTCGAAGCCCGCACGGAAATGCTGGCGCGACTTGATGAGCACGTACTTCTTGCGGCGCGGGTCGATACCGCAGTGGGTGAACACGCCGAGATCGAAGGGCTCGCTCCGTCGCTCCGCGATCACGATCTGCATCGCCCCCGTGTCGAGCACGGCCGTGCGGCCCATGC
>DASYQB010000205.1:0-8695 GCA_036005985.1 Candidatus Methylomirabilota bacterium
CGACGAGATCTACATCTACCTCCGCGATGAATACCACGGCTGCCGCTCCCTCCTGGAACGGGAGCTGGCCGAGCTCCAGGCGGATCCGCCATGCGCGCTCCCCCTCATCCACCTGCGCCGCGGGGCGGGCGCATATATCTGCGGCGAGGAATCGGCGATGATCGAATCCATCGAGGGCAAGCGTGGCATGCCGCGCCTGCGCCCACCCTACGTCGCACAGGTGGGCCTGTTCGGCCGGCCAACCCTCGAGCACAACATGGAGACGCTGCACTGGGTGCGCGACATTCTCGAGAACGGAGCCGCCTGGTTCGCCTCGCAGGGCCGTCATGGACGCACGGGCCTGCGGTCCTTCTCGGTGAGCGGACGCGTGAAGAAGCCCGGCGTGCATCTCGCCCCCGCCGGCATCACGGTGAGGGAGCTGATCGCCGAGTACGGCGGCGGGATGCAGGACGGGCATCAGTTCTACGCCTATCTGCCGGGCGGGGCATCAGGGGGGATACTCCCAGCGGCGATGGGCGATATCCCCCTCGATTTCGATACGCTGAACCAGTACGGCTGCTTCATCGGGTCGGCGGCGATCGTGATCCTCTCCGATCAGGACCGCGCGACCGCGGCAGCGAGGAACCTGATCCGGTTCTTCTCCGAGGAGTCCTGTGGCCAGTGCACGCCCTGTCGGGTGGGCACCGTGAAGGCTCTGAGGCTCATCGAGAAGCCAACATGGGACCAGGCTTTGCTGAAGGAACTGTCGCAGGCCATGGTGGACGCCTCCATCTGCGGCCTCGGGCAGGCGGCTCCCAACCCTCTCCTTTCCGTGATGAAATACTTTCCGAGCGAGATCTCATGAGCGCCAGAGAAGATCGATGAGCCATTCCGGCCCTGCCCTGGTAGAGACGATGCCGATCAAGTTCACCCTCAACGGCCGCGCCGTGGTCGGCCGGTCCGACGAGACCATCATCGAAGCCGCCACGCGGTGCGGTATCGCGATTCCGCACCTTTGCTACAAGGAGGGCATGCGTCCCGATGGCAATTGCCGTGCCTGCGTGGTCGAGATCAAGGGCGAGCGTGTGCTCGCCCCTTCCTGCTGCCGCTATCCAAAAGACGGCATGGAAATCTCCACCGACAGCGCGCGCGCCCTGACGAGCCAGAGGATGGTGCTCGAGCTTCTCCTCTCGGATGTTCCCGAGACGTCCTACACCCTTCATTCGGAGCTCGATCGGTGGGCGAAGGCCCTCCGGATCGGCAAGCCGCGCTTCGCGTCGCGTGTCCAGCCGGCACCGGATCTCTCGCATGCCGCCATCGCCACGAACCTGGACGCCTGCATCCAGTGCGGGCGTTGCGTGCGGGCCTGCCGCGAAGAGCAGGTCAACGACGTCATCGGCTATGCGTTTCGGGGCGAGCACTCCAAGATCGTGTTCGACCTCGACGATCCCATGGGCGACTCCACCTGTGTCGCCTGCGGCGAGTGCGTGCAGGCCTGCCCGACCGGCGCCCTCATGCCGGCGCGGGACGTGGGCAAGATCCAGCCCGACCGGACCGTGGACTCCGTCTGCCCCTACTGCGGGGTCGGATGCCTGCTCACCTACCACGTCAAAGACAACAGAATCCTCTGGGTCGAGGGTCGCGGCGGACCGGCGAACAGCAACCGCCTGTGTGTGAAGGGCCGCTACGGCTTCGACTACGTGCAGCACAGGCACCGCCTCACCCAGCCCCTCATCCGCAGGCCGGGGGTGAAAAAGCACAAGGACTTCGTGGTCGATCCCGATCACTGGGCGGAGGTGTTCCGCGAAGCGAGCTGGGAGGAGGCCCTCGACGTCGCGGCGGCCGGCCTGCGCGATATTCGGGACATCTACGGCAAGCGGGCGCTCGCCGGCTTCGGCTCCGCCAAGGGCACCAACGAGGAAGCCTACCTGTTTCAGAAGCTGGTGCGCACCGGCTTCGGATCGAACAATGTCGATCACTGCACCCGCCTCTGCCATGCCTCGAGCGTGGCCGCCCTCATGGAGGGGATCAACTCGGGAGCGGTCTCGAACCAGGTGCGCGACGTGATGAAGGCGGAGGTGATCTTCCTCATCGGGGCCAACCCCACCGTGAACCATCCCGTGGCGGCCACCTGGATGAAGAACGCGGCCAAGGCGGGAGTGAAGCTCATCGTGGCCGACCCTCGCCGGGGCGACCTCGCCCGCTACGCGACCTACAACCTCCAGTTCAAGGCCGACACCGACGTCGCCCTCCTGAACGCGATGCTTCACGTCATCGTGGAGGAGGGCCTGGTCGACGAGGCCTTCGTCCGCGATCGCACGTCCGGCTACCCGGCGCTGGCCGAGAACGTGCAGAAGTATTCGCCCGAGGTGATGGCGGCGGTCTGCGGCGTCGACGCGAAGACCATCCGGGAGGTCGCGCGCCTGTACGCGACCTCGAAGGGCTCCATGATCATGTGGGGCATGGGCATCTCCCAGCACGTGCACGGGACCGACAATGCGCGCTGCCTCATCGCCCTCGCGCTCGCCACCGGCCAGATCGGGAGGCCGGGCACCGGTCTTCACCCCCTTCGGGGCCAGAACAACGTGCAAGGCGCCTCCGACTCCGGGCTGATCCCGATGTTCTATCCCGATTATCAGGGAGTGGCCTCGCCGGAGGTCAGGGCGCGCTTCGAGAAGCTGTGGGGCGTGGCGCTCGATCCAAAGCCCGGGCTGACCGTGGTGGAGATCATGCACGCCGCGAAAAAGCAGGAGATCCGCGGCATGTACGTCATGGGCGAAAACCCCGCCATGTCCGACCCCGACGTCGATCACGCCCGCGAGGCGCTGGCCACCCTGGACCACCTGGTGGTGCAGGACATCTTCCTCACCGAGACGGCCTATCTCGCCGACGTGGTGTTGCCCGCCACGGCATGGCCGGAGAAGGTCGGCACGGTGACCAACACCGATCGCATGGTGCAGCTCGGCCGCAAGGCCCTCGAGCCGCCGAGCGGGGCGAAGGAAGACCTCTGGCTCATCGTCGAGCTGGCGAAGCGCATGGGTCTGCCCTGGAGCTACCCGCATCCGCGCGACGTGTTCGACGAGATGCGCCAGTGCATGAGCTCCATCGCGGGCATCACCTGGGAGCGTCTCGAGCGCGAGTCCTCCGTCACCTATCCCTGTGTCAAGGAAGGCGATCCCGGGGAGCCCATCGTCTTCGTCACCCGCTTTCCCACGGCCACCGGGCGCGGCCAGTTCGTGCCCGCAGACCTGATCTCCGCGGCGGAGCGACCCGATGCCGACTATCCGATGGTCCTCATCACGGGCCGGCAGCTCGAGCATTGGCATACGGGCGCGATGACCCGGCGCGCCACCGTCCTCGACCATATCGAGCCCGAGCCGGTCGCGTCGCTTCACCCTCTCGAGCTCGACAGGGTGGGCGTCAAGCCGGGCGATATCGTGACGGTGGAGTCGCGGCGCGGCAAGATATCCCTCTATGCGCGCGCGGACGAGGGCACGCCGGCGGGGGCCGTGTTCATCCCGTTCTGCTATTACGAGGCGGCGGCGAACATGCTCACCAATCCGGTGCTCGACCCCTTCGGCAAGATCCCGGAATTCAAGTACTGCGCGGTGCGGGTGACCAGGGGCGGGCCCACGCCGGTGCACGCGAGCTTCGGCGGAGGTCAGGCATTGGCGGGCCTGCCCGCCTGACGGGAAAGTCTTGCGTCCCTGCGCGAGCCCTGCTATCTAATGAGGCGGTCGAGGGGAAGCCGTCAACGGGAGGTGTCTATGGCTATGAGCCTGACCGACTCGCTCAAGCACAATCGCTATAGCGTGGTCTCGGTGGACAAGGCGGCGGGCCGCCTGCGCATCAAGAGCGAGGCCGACATCTGCAGCGATTTTGGCTGCGGGGAGGCCGAGGTGGTCACGGATGAGGGCCGCACCCGCGACCTCGCCGAGATCAACCCCGGCGACATCATCATGCTCGAGCATTCCAATGGCCAGGCGACGGAGATCCGCGTGGTCCGCCGCGTCTTCGAGGAGTACTCCAGCCCCGAGTGGTAGCCCACGGCTGACTGCCCGCCTCGCAGACGGGCAGGTCGTCTCTTAGCGCTCGTTGACCCGGAAGCGGCGAAACACGTAGTCGGGGTCCGCTGCGGTGTGCCCCTCGGCGATCAGCCGCGACGCGTCCAGGGCAAAGAGCCGCTTCACTCCCTCGTGCTGGGCCGGGTCGATCCGCACGCCGCTCACCGTCACGAAGACCTCGTCCACGAGACCGGCACCATGCAGCGCTTCCAGAATGGTCGCGCCGCCTTCGCAGTCGAGGTAGCGCACCCCGAACTCCCCGAACAGCCTTTGATGGGCGTGCAGCATCTCGGCGGCGCCCAGGCCCACGTCGCCTGCGACGAGAAGCGTGGGCGCCCGCCGCTCCCCGCCTTGCCCGCGGAGGCGGCGGGCGCCGTGCTCCGTGGTGACCACGACCACGTCCACCCCGGGCGTGTTGAAGAAGCGGACACTCAGATCGAGATCGCCGCTTTGCGTGTAGACGACCTGCAGGGGAAGCCGGCGCAGGCCGTGATCGATTCTGAACCGCTCGAGGATGTCTCCGAGATCGCTGCCGGCATGGCCGAGGGTCGGGGCAAGCTCGGGCTGATCCCGCAGCGTTTGCGCTCCCACGGAGACGGCGTCGGCGCAGGCGCGCAGGTAGCGCATGAGCTGCACGTCGGCACGGCGCCCCGGCCGCGTGAAGTCCCCGCCCGCGATGGCGCGGATGGGATCATCGCCGGGACCGCGCCGTGTCCAGGCGACGATCCCGTTCTGCGACGTGATGACGTTCGAGTAGATCCAGGGCCGATCGGGCCATGGGGGCGGGAAGCCCAGCGGGTCGAGACGAGCCGAGTCCGGAGACATCGGTCCATGCGGATAGCGCTGCTCGAGATTGAGCTCCCACGCGATGCGGGGCGCCGGCGTCACGGCGCCGCTCTACGCGATGCCGGTATGGATGGTGACGGTGCCGAAGCCGAGGCGACGGTACTTCACGCTACGAAGTCCCACCTCTTCCATGAGGGCCGAGAGAGCCGGCGGCGTGACGAAGCGTTCCACCGACTGCGGCAGGTAGGTATAGGCTTCGCGGTCCCCGCCCACCAGTGCGCCCACGCGCGGGACGACGTGATGGAAGTAGGCGCGAAAGAGGGGCGCCCAGCCGGGCAGGTCGGCCTGGGTGATCTCGAGCGCCACCACGCGTCCGCCCGGACGCGAGACCCGGCGCATCTCGGCCAGCCCCTGTCTCAGATCGGCGAGATTGCGCAGGAGAAAAGCCGAGGTGACGAAGGCAAATGTCCGGGCCTCGAACGGCAGGGCGAGCGCGTCGGCCTCGACGAGCCTGATGCGGCCGCCCGTCTCCTCGGTGCGGCGCTTGGTCTCGGCGATGGTGAGCATCCCGTGGGCGAAGTCGGCGCCCACGATGGTGCGGTGCCGGTGAATCTCGCCCAGCTCGAGGGCCAGATCCCCCGTGCCGGTGGCGAGATCGAGGCCGGGGCCGTCCGGCGAGGGGATGGTCTCGCGCGCCGCCGACCGGCGCCACGCGTGGTGCATCCCGAAGGTCATCAGCCCGTTCATGAGGTCATAGCGTCCGGCGATACGCGAGAACATCTCGCTCACGAAGCGCGCCTTGCCTGGTCCCTCGCCCAGCCCGACGCTCACCGCATCCGCCCGCCGAGGACGGCCGCGAAGAGGATGACCGCGATATATCCATTGATGTTGAAGAACGCGATATCGAGTCGCGAAAGATCGTCCGGCGAGACGAGCGAGTGCTCGTAGACGAAGAGCCCCGACACCGCGACCACCCCCGCCCAGTACAGCCATCCCAGTCCCGTCATGAGGCCCAGGACTACGAAGGCGGCCACGGTCAGCAGATGACAGATCCGAGCGCCGAGCAGCGCCGCGCCGATGCCGAAGCGAGCCGGGAAAGAATGCAGACGCACTCGGCGGTCGAAGTCGACGTCCTGGCAGGCGTAGATCAGATCGAAGCCGGCGATCCAGACGGTCAGCGCGAACCAGAGGACGAAGGCGGGAGGCTCGAAGACTCCGCGTACGGCGATCCAGCCGCCGGCGGCGGCAATGCCGTCGGTGAAGCCGAGAATCCAGTGTGACGCCCAGGTGAAGCGCTTGGTGTACGAGTAGCCGATGAGGAAGAGAGCGGCCAGCGGGGCGAGCCTGAAGCAGAGCGGGTTGAGCATCCAGGCCGAGAGCCCGAGCAGTCCCCCGGACACGACGGCGGCGAGGAGCATGTGCCAGGGCCGGAGGAGCCCCCTCGGGAGGTGGCGCCCGGCCGTGCGGGGATTGGCGGCGTCGATGAGACGGTCGGCGAGGCGGTTGACGCTCATGGCGAGCGTGCGCGCGCCGGCCATGGCCAGGGTGACCCACCCCAGGACGTGCCAGCCCGGCCAGCCCCCCGCCGCGAGGACCATCGCCACGTAGGCGAAGGGTAGGGCGAACACGGTGTGCTCGAACTTGATCGCGTCGAGGAAGTGTCGGAGTGTGCGCGGCACTACAAGCCGTACTCTTGCCAGCGCCGCGTGACGAGGGCGCGCGTCTCCTCGCTCATCGCGATCTCCATGGGCCACGGCTGGCTGATGCCGTCGTCGGCGGTCTTCTCCGTGGCGTCGATGCCCATCTTGCCCCCGAAGCGATGACGGAGCGCCGCGTGGTCGAGATCGTCGGTGGGGCCTTCCACGATCACGATGTCCCGCTTCGGATCGACATTGCCGGTGGCGCGCCAGGCGACCTCGGAAAGGTTCTGAACGTCCACGTGCTCCGACACCACGAGGATATTCTTGGCGAGCATCATGAGCCCGAGCCCCCACAGCGCGTACATGACCTTGCGCGCCTGCCCGGGGTAGCGCTTCTTGATGGAGACGATGACGAGATTGTGGAAGACACCCTCGGCGGGCATGTTCATGTCCACCACTTCGGGCAGCATGAGCCGGATGATGGGAAGGAAGATGCGCTCCGTCGCCTTGCCGAGCCAGTAGTCCTCCTGGGGGGGGCGGCCCACGATGGTCGTGGGATAGATCGGCTGGGCGCGGTGGGTGATCGCTTTCAGGTGGAAGACGGGATACTCCCGGGCCAGCGAGTAGTAGCCGGTGTGGTCGCCGAAGGGTCCTTCCATCCTGCGCTCGAGGGGATCCACCGTGCCTTCGAGGACGATCTCGGCCTCCGCGGGCACCTCCACGTCCACCGTCTTGCACGTGACCATGGGCACGCCCGCGCCCCGGAGCCACCCGGAGAAGACCATCTCATCGATGCCGGGGGGGAGGGGAGCGGAGGCCGAGTAGATCGACGCGGGATCACCCCCGAGGGCGATGGCAACCTCCATGGGCTTTCCGCGCTCTTCCGCGAGGCGCTGATGCTCCGCGGAGCCCTTGTGAATCTGCCAGTGCATGCCGAGAGTGCGGTCATCGAAGACCTGGAGCCGGTACATGCCCACGTTGCGCGAGCCCGTGGCGGGATCACGAGTGAAAACCATGGGCAGGGTGATGAAGCGCCCGGCGTCGCCCGGCCAGCAGCGCAGGACGGGAAGCGTGGCGAGGCTGGGACGATTCGCCTCCACCACGTCCTGGCAGGGAGCGGAGCGCACCCGCTTGGGTCCGGCCTTGGCCACGTCGAAGAGATCGCCGAGCTTCCGGAGCTTGTCGAAGAAGGAGCCGGGCATGCGCAGGTCGAGGAGCTTGGCCACGCGCGCGGCGAGGTCGTCGAGGCGCTCCACCCCGAGGGCCGCCGCCATGCGCGCGGGGGAGCCGAAGGCATTGATGAGCACGGGCATGCTGAAGCCCTCGACGTTCTCGAAGAGGAGAGCCTGATTGCCCTCGGCCGCGCCCTTGGAGACGCGGTCCGTGATCTCGGCGATCTCCAGATCCCGCGACACGGCGGCGCGAACGCGCTTGACCTGGCCGTGCTTCTCGAGGTGGGCGACGAAGGCGCGGAGGTCGTCGAAGGCCACCGCCGCTACTCGTGATACCAGAGCTTGGCGAGCCAGCCTGCGATGAACGGGAAAGCCAGGCTCGGGACGATCCGCACCAAGACGAAGCGCCATCCCATGAGGGGCGCCTCCCAGGCGATGATGCGCTGGATGCCGAAGAGCGACCACGAGGTCATGTAGGCGACGAGGGGGCCCATGGCCATGCCGGAGTTGGCGAGCACCACGAGGAGAGGAACGCTGACCATCGGACCGCCCGGGGTGAGCACTCCCGCTACCGCGGCCATGGCGATGGCGCGCAGGCCTGAATCGTTGCCGAAGTAGCGAGCCACCGTCGCCTGGGGAATGAGGACCTGGAGCATCCCGGCCAGGATCAGCGCGGGGACGAGACGCGGCACCACGAACCAGATCATGCTGAGGCCGTTCTTGGCGCCGAGAATCGGGAGCGACGGATCCTTCCAGTACGCGGCCCCGGCGGATACGATGGCTAACGTAATCAAAACTAAGGCGGAAAGATCGAGGGAGAAGCCTCGCGGCATGCCGGCATTATACAGGACCCCCTGGGCTATACTAACCGGGAGCCTCGACACGCGAGCTCGCTCATGCGCCTGACCATCCGAACAAAGCTCACGCTGCTCGTGTTGGCCATCCTGCTTCCGCTCCTCGCGGTGGCCGCGGTCAGATTCTGGGGCGACATGTCCGACGGGCGACGCGCCGGCCACCAGAGCCAGCTCGACACCGCCACCCTCATCGCCGCTCT
>DASYQB010000206.1:0-3468 GCA_036005985.1 Candidatus Methylomirabilota bacterium
CGGGCGCTTAGCCTCTACGAGCCGGCACGCTGATGCCGAGCGACTCGAGCTTGGGCGCGATGCGATCGGTGAGAAGCCCCACCCGCGAGAGATTCTGCAGCAGGGTGGTGTGGAGATCGCGCTTGAAGGTGTTCCGGAAGACCGAATTGTCGTTCCCCGCCGCGCGGCCCCGGCGCATCGTCTGGATGGCCTGGATCTCCGCTCCGCTGAACCCCATGTCGCGGTACACCTCGCTGGGGAAGAGGCCGGTGAGGGTGCGCACGAGCGCCCAGTGGGTGAAGTCTTCCAGCTCGATGCGCTCCTTCTCGGACAGCTTGGAGATGACGCCGGGCAGGCTCAGCATGCCGAACCCCATGTGGCGTGACTCGTCCTGGAGGATGTAGCGGCAGATCTCCTTGAAGAGGGGATCCTTGGCGGTTTCCCCGAGCATCTTGAAGAGTGCCACCGCGAACGTCTCCGCCACGAGCTGGAGCCCGATGGTCTTGACCGTCCAGCGCGAGTCGCCGAGCAGGGTGTCGAAGAGCTCGCGCACGTTGCCGGCCAGCGGATAGTAGAGGCCGCCGAGCTTCTCCGCCATGTAGCGGTTGAGCACCTCGGTGTGCCGGGCCTCGTCCACCACCTGGGTCGCCTGGAAGAACTTGGCGTCGGTGCCCTGCACCGTCTCCACGAGCTGGCTGCACACGAGCATGGCCCCGTGCTCGCCGTGGAGGAGCAGGCTCATGCGCCACGCGGTGAACCGGCGGTTCAGCTCCGCCCGGTCTTCGACGCTCAGCCGATCCCAGTACGGGGTGCCGTAGATGTCGATGAGCTCGTCCGCGATGACGCCCTTCTCGAGATCGACGGGCGTGGTCCAGTCGATGTCGCGCGAGACATTCCACTGGTCGCGCTTGGCGTTCTCGTAGAGGCGGCGAAGCTCCGGATGCTCCACTGGATAGGTGTGCTCGAACCGGGTGTCGAACCGCACGGGGATGGCGTGGGCGGTCTCGGTCGCTGGCGTCATAGATAACCTCTATAGTATATTTTCTGAACTGACGGGTTCAGGATAGGTATGGGGCGGGTGAATGTCAAGGGGGGCGAAGATGAAAGCCACGCGGGCGGCGGCCCTGTCGGAGATCCTGAAGGTGGCCGCCAATTGCTTCGGCGAGATGGGGTACCGTGCGACCACCCTGGACACCATCGCGGCCAAGGCCGGCCTGTCCAAGGTGACCCTCTATCGCTACGTCAAGAGCAAGGACGAGCTGCTCAGCCTGGTCTTCGAGCGGACCATCGACTCCTTCCGGGCCGGCCTCGCCGAGATCATCGGGCAGCGCCTGCCCGCCGACGAGAAGCTCCGGCGCATCGTGCGCTATCAGGTGTCGCTCCTCGCCAGCCACCTTCCGTTCCTGAAGGTCTTCTTCGCCGAGGAGGCCGGCCTGCCCGCGCCCATGGCCGCTCGCGCGGCGCGGGCGCGGCGAGAATACGACGGCGCCATCGAGCGCGCCTATCGCGACGGCGTCGACGAGGGCCTCTTCCGCGACCTGCCGCCTACCCTGGTGGTGTTCGGCATCCTCGGCATGTGCAACTGGCTCCACGAGTGGTACAAGCCCGAGGGGCGAAGCAGCCCCACGGAGATCGCCGACGTCTTCATCGACATCCTGGAGCGTGGCTACCTGAAGGCGAACGGGACGTCCCGCGGCGTTGGCATCAGCTCGACGCTGGAGCGCATCGAGGCGCGCCTGGCCAGGCTGGAAGCGCCTTCGCGGCGGCGCACGGGCGGGAGACGATAGGACTCACCCTCACCCTGCCCTCTCCCTCAGTGAGGGAGAGGGGGTTCGTATCTCCCTCGCCCCCAGAGGGGGAGAGGGCAGGGTGAGGGGGCGTTACGAAGCTACCTCCTCTCTGAACGACCGCGAAATCCAGTAAAAGGCCGCGGCGGCGACGGCGAGCATGGCGATGCCCGCCCCCGTGTACCCGAAGACGATCTTGCCGATGCCGAAGAGCGTCGCGTACACGGCCACGATCCCGGCGATCCAGTTGGTCCACGCGAGGGCGCCGCCGGGTATCGGCTCCCGCCCGAAGCCGAGGCGCTGCGACACGACGGCCCAGCCCGGACCACCAGGCCGCACGCGGCGATAGAAAGCGTCGAGCACCGCGTTGGGCTCGGGCCGGGTGGCCATGGTCACCACCACCCACACCACCGTGCTGCACGCGACGGTGACGAGCATGACCACCGCCGTCGCATTGGGATCGTTGGCGGCGAAGCGCGGCTTGAGATAGACGAGCCCGAGCACGCTCACCACGAGACTTGCCACCATGGCCGAGATCTCGCTCCACGCATTGATGCGCCACCAGTACCAGCGGAGGATGAGCACCAGCCCCGTGCCCGCCCCGAGGGCGAGGAGCAGCTCCCACGCCTTCTCCACGCTCGAGAGCTGGGAGGTGACCCCGATGGAGAGGAGGAAGACGAGGATGGTGGCGATGCGGGAGACGGCGACGTAGTGCTTCTCGCTCGCGTGCCGGTTCAGGAAGCGCTTGTAGAAGTCATTGACGAGATAGGACGCGCCCCAGTTGAGATGGGTGCCCACCGTGCTCATGTAGGCGGCGGCGAAGCCCGCGAGCATGAAGCCGCGCCACGGCGTGGGGAGCAGGTCGACGAAGGCGCGCACGTAGCCCGCCTCCTTGTCCTCGAGGCCGGGGTAGAGAATGACCGTGGCGAGGCCGGTGACGATCCACGGCCACGGGCGGAGCGCATAGTGGGCGATCTGGAAGAATAGGGTGGCGAGCACGCCGTCCCGCTCCGTGCGCGCGCTGAAGATGCGCTGGGCGACGTAGCCGCCGCCTCCGGGCTCCGCGCCCGGATACCACGCGGCCCACCACTGCACGGACAGGTAGACGCCCAGGGTGAGGAGGGGCATCCACGCGTACGCCATGATCCCCTGCGGCGTCACGCTGACCGGGAGCACGGAGAGGGCGGCCGTCTCGCTGCCGAAGTGGACGATGAGCTTCGATTTCATCACCTCGATGCCGCCCACCGCGCGCACCGCGTACACCGCGAGCACGATCACCGCGCCCATCTTGACCACGAACTGGACGAGGTCCGTCCACAGCACCGCCCACATCCCCGCGGCCACCGCGTACAGCACGGTGATGGCGAAGCAGATCCCCACCGCCACCACTTCGCCGCTCACCGTCATCCCGAGGACGGAGACGTCCTTGAGATCGAGGGCGATGGTGAGGATCTTGATCATGGCCCGCGTGACCCAGCCGAGGATGATCAGGTTGATGGGAAGGGCGAGATAGAGGGCGCGAAAGCCGCGGAGGAGGGCGGCCGGGTTGCCCCCGTAGCGCACCTCGGCGAGCTCGGCGTCCGTCATGACCTCGGCCCGCCGCCACAGGCGCGCGAAGAAGAACACGGTGAGCATGCCGCTCATCACGAAATTCCACCAGAGCCAGTTGCCCGCCACGCCCTTGGTGGCCACCAGCCCGGTG
>DASYQB010000207.1:0-3527 GCA_036005985.1 Candidatus Methylomirabilota bacterium
GGCGATACGGACCTGGATCACTTCCTCGCCGGAGAGGCGGGTTTTCGCTTCTTCAGGGCCGATGCCACCATGCTGGAAGCTTGGGGCCCTTCCTTGTTCATCATCCCACCCTGACCACAGAGCCGTGACGCCAGCTTCGCCGCCGCCGGAGGAGAGAAGTTGGGGGCTTTTTCGGCGCGCGCGGCCGGCCGGACGGGCCGGAGCCATGCGCGATGTGCTGGCCGGCTTCACCCTGGCCGCCATGAACATCCCGCAGGTGCTCGGCTACACGAAGATCGCGGGCACGCCGGTGGTGACCGGCCTCTACACGCTGCTGTTGCCCGTGGTTGCCTTCGCAGCCTTCGGCTCCTCACGCTATCTCGTGGTCGCAGCGGATTCGGCCACCGCGGCCATCCTCGCCGGCGGGGTCCTGCCCATGGCGCCCGCGGCGAGCCCCCACTACGTGGAGCTGGCCGGGATGGTGGCCCTCCTCGCCGCGGGCTTTCTCCTCATCGCCCGCCTCCTCAAGCTCGGCTTCATCGCAGACTTTCTCTCCCAGACCGTGCTCGCGGGGTTTCTCACCGGCGTGGGGATTCAGGTCGGCATCGCCGTGCTCGGCGAGATGCTGGGGGTGCCCGTCGACACGCACAAGACCCTCGAGCAGCTCGCCCAGGTGGTGAGCGGCCTCGGGGAGGCGCACCTCGGGACCATGGGTATCTCGGCGGCGGTGGTGGCGGTCATCGTCCTGAGTCATCGGATCTCTCCGCAGCTGCCCGGACCGCTCTTCGCGGTGGCCGGGGCCACTGCGGCGAGCGCCGTCTTCGATTTCGCGGGCCACGGAGTCAACGTGATCGGGCCCATCATGGGTGGGCTGCCGCGCCTTCGCCTCCCGCTGGTGAGGGGGGCGGAGGTCATCGCCCTTCTCCCCGTGGCCGTTTCGTGCTTCGTCATGATCGTGGCCCAGAGCGCGGCCACCGCGAGGGCCTATGCTTTCCGCCATCGGGAAGCGCTCGACGAGAACGCCGATCTCGGGGGCCTGTCCGCGGCCAATGTCGCCGCCGCTGTCACCGGTACCTTCGTGGTGAACGGCAGCCCGACCCAGACCGCGATGGTGGATCGCTCGGGTGGGCGGAGTCAGCTCGCGCACCTGGTCGTGGCCGCTCTCGTGGCCATCGTGCTCCTCGTCCTCACCGGACCGCTGCAGTACCTGCCCCGCTGCGCCCTCGGCGCCATCGTCTTCACCATCGCCCTCCGCCTCGTGGATCTGCGGGGCCTCCGCGATATCCAGCGCGAAAGCCCCGGCGAGTTCCTGCTCGCCGCGGGCACCGCCGCGGTGGTGGTGGCCATCGGGGTGGGCCAGGGCATCGTCCTCGCCATGGCGTATTCGCTCCTCCGTCACGTGCGCCACAGCTACCGGCCGCACAGCGCGGTGCTCGTCGAGGACGCCGGGGCGAGCTGGCGGCCCACTCCCGCCGTCCCCGGAGTGGAGAGCGCTCCCGGCCTGATCGTGTTTCAGTTCGGAGCGGATCTCTTCTACGCCAATGCTGATCGCTTCGCGGGAGACGTCCGCGGCCTCGTCGATCGTGCGCTCACGCCCGTGCGCTGGCTCATCGTGGATGCGGGCGCCATCACCAGCGTGGACTACTCGGCGGCCCGCGTGCTCCGCGCCCTCGTGGACGACCTGTCACGCGGAGGGGTAGCGGTGTTCCTCGTCCACGCGGAGGCGTCGCTTCTCGGCGATCTCCGTCGCCACCGGTTGACGGACGTGGCGGCTCCCGGCCGCGCCTTCAACACCCTCCGGGAGGCGCTCGCGGTGATTCGCGGAGCCGAGGGCAAGGATGGCGTTTGACCGCTCCGGGTCGATCTGGCACGATCGGCGCTGTGTCAGCCGTCCCTCATCAGCCATGCATGGAGGCGTGATCGCGATGCCCACCACGACGGGATTCATTGGGCTCGGAGCCCCGGGCGGTTTCCCGACGTTGAACCTCGCCCAGACTGGCGGAGCGTGAGATATGGCGACGTATGTTCTCGTTCACGGCGCGTATCAGGGTGGCTGGATATGGAAGCCGGTGGCGCAGCGCCTCCGGGCCGCCGGCCATGAGGTCTATGCGCCCACCCTCGAGGGCTGCGCGGAACGGCACGACCAGGTACGGGCCGGGATCACTGTGGGCACGCATGCCCACGAGGTGGCCCGGCTCCTCTTCTACGAGGACCTGAAGGACGTCGTGCTCGTGGGCACCAGCTCGGGGGGCATGGTGATCTGCCGGGTCGCCGAGCTGGCCAAGGATCGCATCGCCCGCCTCGTCTTCGTGGATGCGCTCGCCCTCCTTCCCGCCGAGCGCGTGGCCGATATCGTGAACCGGCCCAGCGCCAACGTCGTGACGGAGATGACCACCGCGCCCAGCCGCGCCGACGCGGAGGGTCGCATGTTCGCCGATCTCGAGCCGGCGACGCGCGCGTGGGTGCTCGCCCGGTACACGCCCCATCCCATCGACGCACTGGAGGCGCCCATGGCCCCCACCAATTTCTGGGAGCACGCCTGGAAGGCGACGGTGATCCGCTGTCGGCGGGCGCGCAACCCTCCCGAGCCACATCAGCGCCGTACTGCCGAGCGCCTCAAGGCCTCGTACACGGAGATGGACACGGGACATTACCCGATGGTGAGCGAACCCGACGAGCTCGCGCGCCTGCTCATGTCGTCCACGTAGGGCGGCACGGGCTTCCGCGAATCCGCATGAGGAGGATGTGATGGCGAAGGAGGGCAAGTCGAGGCGGGCCGGGGCCGCCGTCGCGGGGAGCCAGTCGATCACCGTCGACGGCACGCAGTCCATCGAGATTGGGGCCGATCAGCGAGTGGCGGTGGGCGGCAGCCGGGCCATCGCGGTGGGCAAAGACCGGCAGGTGCAGGTCGGCGGCTCCGAGAACGTCGCGATCAAGATGGAAGACGTCATCAGCGTGGGCGGCGCCTTCACCCTGTCCGTGGGCAAGGAGGCCACGCTGGAGATCGGCGGAAGCTTCACGGTTTCGGCAGCGAGGGTGAGGCTCCGCGCGACACAAGAGCTCCGGCTCGAGGCGGGCTCCAGCCTGATCGTGCTGAAGCCCAACGGCGATATACAGATCAAGGGCAACCGGATCGACATCCTGGGCTCGGGTGAAGTGCACATCAAAGGCACCAAAGTGCTCACCAACTAGGCGTCGAGTCCCCATATGCCTGGTCGAGCAGGTCAGGCGGCGCCGGGTTATAATCAGCCGCTGTCACAAGCCCCCAACCCAACACGGAAAGGCGAACGAACACTCATGCGATATGAGGCACCTGATTCGGTAGCGGGAGCGGTGGCCCTGCTCGCGGAGGCGACGGGCGAGGCGCGGGTGCTGGCGGGAGGGACCGATCTCCTCGTCCAGATGCGCGCCGACGTCGTCGACCCGGAGCTCATCGTCGACATCAAGAAAATCCCCGAGACGCGCTCCATAACCGAGGAGAAGGGCGGCTGGCGCATCGGCGCCGCCGTGACGGGCGCCGAGCTCAAGGAGCACGCGCGGCTCAAGAA
>DASYQB010000208.1:0-2541 GCA_036005985.1 Candidatus Methylomirabilota bacterium
TCCGCCCGCAGGCTGTCGCACACCACGATGACCGCCCGGCGTCCGGGTGAAGGCACGGGAAAAGCCTACCAGACTTCTGGTACGGCGGGAGCGCTCGACAAGCGCCCCCGCCGTCACTACTATGCGGCAGTGATTCACCTCCCCGCGACCTGCCCACAGAAGGAGCGCTTCATGACGAGGATCGTTCTCACCCTGGCTGCCGCTCGGCTCGTCCCGGCCGGCCACGGGCGCGCCGCCGGCTCCACGGCGCAGGAGCAGAACAAGAACGGCAAGATCGTCGAGCACTGGTACGTCGCCCAGCCCATTCCGGAAAAGACGGCCAACGCCAGCGGCACGTCCTGAAGCGCTCGATGGCCGGCCGGGGGAGACTCGGCACCTTCACCATCATGCTGGGCTCCCTCACCGCCCTCGGGCCGCTGTCCATCGACATGTACCTGCCGAGCTTTCAGGCCATCGCCCGCGATCTCAGGGCGACTCCCGCTCAGGTCCAGCTCACCCTCGCCGTGTTCTTCGTGGCTCTCGGCATCGGGCAGGCTTTCTATGGTCCGATCTCCGATCGCTTCGGCCGCCGGCGCCCCCTCTGCTTCGGCCTCGCGCTCTACATACTCGCCTCGGCCGGCTGCGCCTCCGCGCGCTCCATCGAAGCCCTCGTGGGCTGGCGGTTCGCCCAGGCCCTCGGAGGATGCGCGGGCATGGTGATCGCCCGCGCGGTGGTGCGCGACCGCTTCGACGAGCGCGAGGCGGCGCGCTTCTTCTCGCTCCTCATGCTGGTCACGGGGCTCGCCCCGATCCTCGCTCCCTCCATTGGAGGCCAGATCCTCGTCCTCTTCTCGTGGCGGGTGATCTTCTGGACCCTCGCCGGCTTCGCCCTCGTAGGGTTCGTCACGGCCATGTTCGTATTGCCCGAGTCCCTCCCTCCGGAGCGGCGAACGGAGGGCGGCGTCGCCACCGCCCTTCGCGTCTACGCGCGCCTGCTCTGCGATCGCGCCTTCATGCGCTATGCCCTGTCCGGCGCCCTCGTCATCTCGGGTATGTTCGCCTACATCTTCGGCTCGCCCTTCGTCTTCATGCAGATCTACGGGGTGCGGCCGGAGCGCTTCGGCTGGATCTTCGGCTTCATCGCCCTCGGCCTGATCAGCGCCTCACAGCTCAATCGCGTCCTGCTCGCGCGGGTGGCGGGCGCTCGCATCCTCTCGCACGCGCTGGTGGTCACCGCCACCGCCGGGGTGATCCTGCTCGTCATGGCGTGGACGAGAGCGGGCGGTCTGGCCGGCATGCTCGGGCCGCTCTTCGTCTACATCGCGAGTCTCGGCTTCGTGCTGCCGAACGTGATCGCCACCGCGCTTGGACCGCAGGGCCGGAATGCCGGCACCGCCTCCGCTCTCCTCGGCACCTTGCAGTTCGGCGCAGGCGCCATCGTGGGCACGCTTCTCGGCGCGCTGGGCGACGGCACCGCCGTGCCCATGGCGGCCCTCATCGCCGCGTGTGGGCTTTCCGCCCTCCTCGTCCACCGCTTCGCCGCGCCTTGACGTCTCGCACACCAATCCCCTACCCTCTGGCCGGGAGGAATCCATGAGATCACTGTTCGTCGCGCTGGTCGTGGCCGCCGCCTTGACGGGTTGCAACACCGTGTCGGGGATGAAAGAGGATACCCACCAGGCCTCGGTCTACACCTACGAGAAGAAGGAGGAGTACCAGCGGGACCTCTCCGCTCAGATGCGGGAGCTGGACGCCAAGACCGACGAGCTCAAGGCCAAAGCGTCGAAGGCCAGCGATTCCGCCAAGGCGGAGTTCAATCGCAACATGGAGGCGCTCGACAGGCAGAAGGCCGTCCTTGCCGAGAAGATGGATGCGGTGAAGACCTCCACGGCCTCCGGCTGGAATTCCGTCAAGGCCGGCACCGATTCGGCCATGGAGTCGGTGAAGAAGGCGTACGAGAAGGCGAAGGCTAGCTTGCCTTAGCGCGGCCGGCCCCTACTCAGCCTTCGGGGCTCCCTGGCCTTCGAGCTCTCCGCTCGAGTGCCCCCGCACCCTGCCCTCTCCCCCGGTGGGGGAGAGGGTTTGTCGGAGGGTTAGGCGTATTGGAGGCCCATTACTTCGGCGACGAGGGCGGGGCGGTCCTTGCCCTCGACCTCGATCACCATCTCCGAGGTGATGCGGACGCCGTTGCCTTCGACATCTTCCACGTTCTTGATGGTCTGCTTTAGGCGGACGCGCGAGCCGGCGGGCACCGTATTCGTGAAGCGCACCTTGTTGGAGCCATAGTTGATGCCGCGGCTCCGCTTCTCCACCTTCAGGAGCTGGGGCACCAGCCGGGGCAGCAGCGACAAGGTCAGGTAACCATGGGCGATGGTCTTGCCTCCCGGCATCTCCTTCTTGGCGCGCTCCACGTCGACGTGGATCCACTGGTGATCGCCCGTGGCCTCCGCGAACTTGTCGATCATGGCCTGATCGACCACGAGCCAGTCCGAGGGGCCCAGCGTCTTGCCGATGTGCTTTTTGAGGTCTTGCGGAGTCTCAACAGTGAGCATGCTCGCGTCT
>DASYQB010000209.1:0-3037 GCA_036005985.1 Candidatus Methylomirabilota bacterium
CGCCCGCGGCGTTGATCTTGTCCACGAAGTAGTTGAAGTGCTTCTGCCCGAGAATGCCCGCGCTCGCCGCGCCTCCGGACAGCGGATCGACGTACGCGATCTTGAGCGTGCCCTGGGCCCACGCCGGGGCGGCGAACGTCACCGCGACCAGGCAGGCGAGGAGAAGGCTTCGAAGGATCTGGGGAATCATCGTTGATCTCCTCGGTCGAGAGTGGATGTCGGGGTGTTCCGATGCGCGCCCGACACTGACAGACGGGTTGTGGGAAGTCAAGGAAGGGATATTTACCGCGGCTGCATCCGGATGGCGCCGTCGAGGCGGATGGTCTCGCCGTTGAGCATGGCGTTCTCCACGATGTGGGCGGCGAGGGCGCCGTACTCCGCGGGGCGGCCGAGCCGCGGCGGGAAGGGCACCTGCTTGCCCAGGGACATCCGCGCGGGCTCGGGCAGTCCGGCGAGAAGGGGGGTGTCGAAGAGCCCGGGGGCGATGGTGCAAACGCGAATGCCCAGCTCGGCCAGATCGCGCGCGATGGGCAAGGTCATGCCGACGATGCCGCCCTTCGACGCGGAGTAGGCCGCCTGGCCGATCTGCCCGTCGAAGGCCGCCACCGACGCGGTGTTGACCACCACGCCCCGCTCGCCCTCCGCGTTGGGCTGGTTCTTGGCCATGTGAGCGGCGGCCAGCCTGATGCAGTTGAAGGTGCCGATGAGGTTGACCTGGATCACCCGGGTGAAGCCCGCGAGGTCGGCGGGCCCGCGCTTGCCGAAGGTCTTGTCCGCCTTGCCGATGCCCGCGCAGTTCACGAGCACGTGGATGGCTCCGAGCTTGGCCGCGGCGGCCTCCATGGCCTCCGTGACCTGCTCGGCGCTGGTGACGTCGCACGGAGCGAAGTGGGCGTGACCGCCGAGGTTCTTGGCGACGTCCGCGCCCGCGGAGGTGGGCAGGTCGAGGAGCGCGACCTTGCCTCCACCCGCCAGCAAACGTTCGGCGGTGGCACGGCCCAGTCCCGAGGCGCCACCGGTGATCACCGCGACGGAGTCAGCAATCTTCATTGATCGAACCTCCCGCTAGAGGCCGCCCTACTTGGCCCGACGATGGGTCGGCCTGACGCGGTAGTATAACCGAGGCCCATGACCGCACCGCTCTGGATCAAGACCCCCGCCGAGATGGATGCGCTGGTGGCGTCCCTCAAAGGAGCCAAGGCGCTCAGCATCGACACGGAAGCCGACGGCCTCCATCACTATCCCGTCAAGCTCTGCCTTGTCCAGGTCGCGGATGACCGGGGACGGGGCCATCTTGCCGACCCCCTCGCCCTGTCCACCCTCGTCCCCCTCGGGCCGTTCTTCGCTGACCCGGATGTGATCAAAGTGCTGCACGCCGCCGACAATGATCTCGGCTATCTCAAGCGCCTCTACGGCTTCTCGGTGTCGAATCTCTTCGACACGGCCATCGCCGCGCGCTTTCTCGGCGTCACCTCGCTCTCCCTCGACGGGCTCCTGCGAGAGTTTCTCGGCGTGGATCCCGGCCCTTCGCGCCAGAAGGACGACTGGTCCCGGCGTCCGCTGTCCGCGGCGCAGGAAACGTATGCGCTCAACGACGTGCTGCACCTGATCCCTTTGCGCGAGAAGCTGCTGGAGGCCTTGCGCGCCAAGGGACGAGATCTGTGGGTCGAGGAGGAATGCGCGGCGGTGGCCGCTATGCCCGCCCCCGAGCGCGTGATCGACCCCGACGCTTACATGAAGCTCAAAGGCGCCAAGGATCTGGACAGCCGCGGCCTGGCCGTCCTGCGCGAGCTCGCCAACATGCGGGAGGCGCTGGCCGTGAAGGCGGATCGGCCGCCCTTCATGATCATGGGAAACGAAGTGCTGGTCGCACTGGCCGCGCTGAAGCCGCAGGACGTCGCGGCCATCCTGACCGTCAAGGGGTGCACGGGCCATGTCGTGCGGCGGGCGGGCGAGGCCATCCTGGCCGCCGTCGAGCGCGGCATGGCCGTGCCGGATGCCGAGCTGCCGGTGCGGCGGCCGAATCCCCGCCCACGCATCTCCGGCGCCGTGCAGCGCCGGAGCGAAGCGCTGCGCGCCTGGCGGGTGGAGGCGGCCAAGCGCGTGGAGCTGGACGCCGGCGTCATCTTTCCGCAGCGGCTCATCGACCGGCTCGCCCAAGATCCCCCGCGTGACGTCCACACCCTTGCCCAGGTGGAAGGCGTGGGGCGCTGGCGCGCGGAGCTTTTTGGCGCCGAGCTCATGGGGAGGCTCGCGTGACCACAGCCGTGAACCGACATGTCATCCTGGCTTCCCGACCCGCAGGCATGCCGACGGCGGACGACTTCAAGATCGAGGCCCATCCCGTGCCCGAGCCCGCGGCGGGGCAGGTGCTCGTGCGCAATCTCTGGATGTCGGTGGATCCGTACATGCGCGGGCGCATGAGCGATCGCAAGTCATACGCGCCCTCCTTCGAGGTCGGCAAGCCCATGGAGGGGCGGGCCATCGGGCGGGTGGTGAAGTCGAATCATCCCAAGCTCAAGGAAGGCGCCATCGTCAGCAGCATGCTCGGGTGGCGTGAGTACTTCGCCTCGACAGGGGAGGGGCTGAGCCTGGTCGATGCCTCGCTCCCGCTGTCCGCCTATCTTGGTGTGCTCGGCATTCCCGGCTTCACGGGATGGTACGGGCTCAAGCAGATCGGGCGGCCCAAGTCTGGCGAGACGCTCGTGGTCTCCGGAGCGGCGGGCGCCACCGGCTCCCTCGTCGTGCAGATGGGCAAGATCCTCGGCTGTCGTGTGGTGGGCACCGCAGGCACCGATAGCAAGTGCGCCCATATCACGGGCGAGCTCGGGGCGGACGCCGCCATCAACTACAAGACGGCGAAGGACATGTTCCAGGCGCTCCGCGAGGCCTGCCCCAAGGGCATCGACATCTATTTCGAGAACGTGGGCGGTCCCCTCCTCGACATGGTCCTGCGCCAGGTCAATCCCTTCGCCCGCATCCCGCTCTGCGGCATGATCTCCCAGTACAACCTCGATCCGCCCGATCCCGGCCCTCG
>DASYQB010000210.1:0-3485 GCA_036005985.1 Candidatus Methylomirabilota bacterium
GGCGCCGCGCTGCCTGACTTTCACGTGAGCGCTCCCGCGCCCGCGGAGCCCCACGAGAACAAGATCCACGAGGACGACCTCGCACGGCAGTACGGATTCAAGGGCGGCCTCGTGCCCGGGGTCATCATGTACGCGTGGATGACCCACCCCGTCGTCGAGGCCCTCGGCGCGGACTGGCTGGAGCGTGGATCGTTCGAGACCCGCTTCGCCAAGCCCATCTACTACGAGGAGCCGGCCACCATTCGTGCCCGCGTCAGCGCGCGCACCGCGGGGGCCGTCACCATCGAGGTGGCCGCGCACAACTCGGTGGGCGAGGTGTGCGGCACCGCGACCATGTCGCTCGATCGCTCGGCGCGGCCCTCGCCGCCCGTGGTCGCCGACTACGCGGTGGCGCCGCTTCCCGCCGAGCGTCCGCGCGCCACCCGGGCCCTCTTCGAGGGACTGCGTGTGCTCGGCACGCCCGAGCTCGATCTCGACGTGGCGGCGTCCGCCGGGTTCGTCACGCGATTCGGCGAGACCCTGGGTGGCTACGCTGGCGCGGACGCCATGGGCCATCCGGGCATGCACCTCGACATGGCCAATCGCGCCCTCGACCGCAACGTGCGCATGAGCCCGTGGATTCACGTGGGAAGCGCGGGGCGACACCTGAGCGCGGCCCGGGTGGGCGATCGCCTCGCCATGCGCGGGCGCGTCCAGCGTCTCTTCGAGAAGAAGGGGCACGAGTTCGTGGAGGCCGATCTTCTTCTCGTGGCCAACGGCTCCCGGCCTGTGGCCTCCATCCGTCACACCGCGATCTATCTCCTCCGCAAAGCCGGTTGAGCGGGGATTCTCGGCGCGTCCTTCTGCCCCATCACGGCGGTGAGGACGAGCCAGAGGACGGGGAAGAGAAACGCCAGCGATCCCGGCACCCACATGATAGCCCCCGCGATGGACTGGTCCTCGAGGGCCGATACGCCCCAGAGGCGGGGCGCCGCCTCGTACGCGGGATAGATCACGCGGTCGGAGAAGGCGAGGATCGCGGAGAGCGCGGTGTTCTGGAACTCGCCGAGCACGAGATAGGGGATCATCGTCCAGCGCGGCCACGGCGACCGGGCGGGCCAGGCGAGAATGATCGGACGCCAGTAGAGGAGAGCGGTGGCGAGGAAGCAGACATGCTCCACGTGGTGCCAGGCATCCGAGCCGAGGGCGAGGTCGTAGAGGGCGGGAAGATGCCAGAACCAGAAGGCGACGATGAAAGCGACCCAGGCGAAGGCGGGATGACCGACGACGGCGGTGAAAAGTCGCACGGAGCGCACGGCGAGGCCGCGCGCGACGGCTCGCCGGAGCGGGCGCGGGAGGCCGAGGAGGAGAGGCGCCACCGGAGCGCCCAGCCAGAGCAGCGGCGGAACGACGAGCATGAGGAGCAGATGCTGGATCATGTGCGCCTGGAGCAGGAAGTGGCCGAGCGGGTCGAGGGGAGAGCAGAGGGCGAGCACCAGCGTGACGAGGCCGGCGAGGAAAGCGACCGGCCGCCACGCGTCGAAGCGCTCGGGCATGCGGCCGGACAGCACGGTGAAGCCGCGCCAGTAGAGGACGGCCGCGGCGAGCGCGGGAACGGTGACGGCCGGTTCGAGGCTCCACGATGTGAGGCCGACGGTGGGAGCGACGGCCGCGATGGGGTGACTCACCGACGTGTCCCGCGCGGCCGCGCCGTGGTCAGCGGCTTGCCGGCACGGGGTTGATGGCGGGCCGCGCGGGCCGCTCCCCCGCCGGGCGCAGCGTCTCCATGAAGGCGACCAGCGCATTCACCTCGGCGGGCATGAGGTTCTTGCCGTACGCGGGCATGTTGCCGCCACCCTGGAGCACCTGGCGGATGAGCTGATCTCGCGTGAGCCGGGTGGCCACGCCGTCGAGAGCGGGCCCGCGCTTGCCCCCTTCGCCGCCCAGGCTGTGGCAGTTCCGGCACTGCTTGTTCTGGAGCACGAGCGCTCCCTGGAGCTCGAGGGGCCCCCGTCCCTTGACGTACTGCACCGGCGTGGGCACCGCGCTCCACGCCTCCATCTTCGGCGACCAGGGGACGATCACGCCCAGCCCGGCCAGGGTGGTCACGGTGAGGACGATCAGGATGACCCCGAGGACGGCCACGGGCCGGCGCTTCCAGCTCTTCTCGCCCGTACCCGAGATGAACGGCACGAGAAACAGGAGCCCGATGGCGAGGGGCGGCCCCACGAGGAGGAGCACCGTCTCCGTCCACGGGGGCAGGAGCGCGAACAGAGCGAAGAGGGCGAGGAAGTAGAAGTCCGGCGTGGGCGCGGTGTCGATGATGGTTGGGTCGGGCACTCCTCCCGGACCGAACGGCCCGAACACGGCCGCGCACGCCAGCACCACGAGGATGACCACGCCCGCGGCCACCATGTCCTTCTTGGCCGCGTCCGGGAAGAAGGGCACGCCGTCCTTGTGCACCTCGTCCTCGTAGCGCTTGCGATAGGTGTTCCGGTCCACCATGCGGCCGGGCATGGGCCACTCGTTGATGCCGAGGCGGAGGACGAGCCAGAGGTGGAGACCCACGAGGCCGATGAGAACGCCGGGCACGATGAAGACGTGCACCGCGAAGAAGCGGGACAGCGTGCGCCCCGCGATGATCGGGCCGCCGAGGAGCACGTGCACGAGCGACTCGCCGATGACCGGGGAGCGGGCGGCGATGGCCGCGCTGATACCGAGGCCCCAGTAGGCGTCCTGGTCCCAGCGTAGGACCTGGCCGGTGAAGGCCATGCCGAGCGTGCACAGGAAGAGGAAGACCCCGGCGACCCAGGTCATCTCGCGCGGATACTTGTGCGCGCCGAAGAGGAAGACCTGGATCATGTGCAGCGTCATCACCGCCACCATCGCGTTGGAGCCCCAGAAGTGCACGGCGCGCAGGAGCCAGCCGAGGGGCGCCACGTAGTTGAGGTAGAGCAGGCTGTCGTAGGCCTTGTCCGCCGATGGGATGTAAACGAGGGCGAGACAGATGCCGGTGGCGATCTGCAGCATGAAGAGGGTAAGAGTGGCGCTGCCGAACACGTACCACCAGGACGCGCTGCTGCGCGGGACCTGATGGGCGAGCACGGGCGCCACGGCGGCTCCCAGGCCCGTTCGCTCCTCGATCCACTTGCCCACCGAGCGGAGCAGCGCCGCCACGGCGTCCCTCACACCGGCCCGGCGAGGGTGGGAAGCTGGCCGCCGCGTACCCAGAGCTGCCCGTCGCGGATCTCGTACTCGTATTCGTAGAGTCCTCTGGGCGGCGGGCCCGATGCGCGCGATCCGTCCTCGTAATAGACGCCGCCGTGGCAGGGGCACATGAAGAGCTTGGACTGGGGAAACCAGCGCACGGGACATCCGAGGTGGGCGCAGTTGACGGCGAAGACCTGGAAGCTGTCGCCCCCCTTTCGTCGCACCCAGCAGGCCACCTTGGCCGATGCCCCGTCCCACGGCACGCGGAAGGGATTCTCGTAGATGGCGAGCCGCGT
>DASYQB010000211.1:0-16205 GCA_036005985.1 Candidatus Methylomirabilota bacterium
CGCATGGCTGGGTATGGCGCGAGCACGTGCCGTGGGCGCACGGCGCGGAGGTCGAGGCCATCTGCCGTCGCTACGCCGAGCTGCGCTATCGCCTGCTTCCCTACACCTACACCCTGGCCTGGCAGGCTCACACCGATGGCCTTCCCCTCATGCGCCCCCTCGTCCTGAACTATCCGGATGACCCCAGAGTTTGGAGCCTGGGCCATGAATTCTTGTGGGGCGACGATCTGCTCGTGGCGCCGGTGACCCGGGAGGGTGCCACGGCGTGGCCGGTCTATCTGCCCGCGGGTGGCTGGTACGATTTCTGGACGGGCACGCGCTACCAAGGGCCGGCGGGCATCACCCTCGCGGCGCCGCTGGATCGGCTGCCCCTGCTCGTGCGGGCGGGCGCCATCGTGCCCATGGGGCCCGTGGTCCAGCACACCGGGGAGCGGTCGCTCGACGAGGTGACCCTTCTCATGTATCCAGAGGGCGCATCGCGCTTCGAGCTCTACGAGGACGACGGCCGGAGCAATGCATACCGCCTTCGCGGCGACTACGCTCTCACGCGCTTCGAATGCGAGACGGAGCCGGGCCGCGTGACCGTGCGCATCGGCGAGGCCGCAGGCGTCCGCTCGGTGATTCCGGCGGGCCGCCGTTACCTGGTCCGGATCAGGATCGACAGGCCTCTATCGGTGGACGTAACAGGTCATGGACCCATCCCCCGACGAGCCGGCCCAAGCGAGGACGCGGGCTGGTGGGAGGAGGGAAACGGATTCACCGTGATCCGCCTGCCCGTACGGCCAGCCCTGACCGTCTCGATCGCTAGGACTTGAAGTACCAGGTCTCCGTGTGAGCGATGTGCGGGTTGTCACTGACCGCGCTGTTCCAGAGTCGCTCGGGAATATTGCCCATGTTCGTCTTGATGACGCGCACCCCTTGCGAGGCGGGTGAGTTCGACACGAGCGGGATCATCCACAGCTCGTCCAGGGCGATCTTCCACACGTCCTTGGCCATCCGTGTCCGCTCTTGATCCTTCACGCTGAATGACCGGCGGTACTTGTCCATCAGCTCCCGCATCCGGGCGGGCGGCGTCTTGCCCTTGGTCCCCGTGCTCGAGTACCAGAGGCCATAGAGCGGCCCCATCGGGCTGCCCGCGTCGGCGGGGAAGACGAAGGGGAAGTGGCCGTAGATGTTATCGGCGCCCCACTGAGTCTCGAAGTAGATCTGGTGCTCGTTGGTCTGCACCCGCGTGGTCGCCGCCCCACGCTCCATCTCCTGCACCTCGCCGCGTACGCCGATCTTCTTCCACTGCTCGACCATCATCTCGGCGATCTTCGTGAAGGGCAGGAACCCGAGGTAGGTGGTCAGGGCGAGGCGCAGCCGGCCCTTGCCATCGGCGCGCAGGCGGTAGCCCTCACTGTCCTTCTTGGTAAGTCCGAGCTTGTCGAGCATCTCGTTGGCCTTCTTGACGTCGTAGGCGGTGTGCAGGGTCTTGAATTCCGGACCGGGGAAGTAGAGCGTCCGCTCGCCCGGGGCGGCGGAGCCGGTCTGGCCGAGACCGAGCAGGAACGTCTCGTTGATCTGCGAGCGGTCGATACCGTGGGAGAGCGCGATGCGGAACTCGCGGGTACTCAGCCACTTCGCGATCTCCGCGTCCTTCTCGTAGGTCTGGTTGCAGAAGAGGCCGACATCGGCGCCCTGATCCGAGGGATCGAGATAGACGCGGTAGCCGCCCTTCTGCTGGTTCTCGAGCAGCACGGGCAGCTTGGTGATGTCGATGTGCCGCGCCTGCGAATCGAACTCCCCCGCGATGGCCCGCAGGTTGATCACTTCGAGGCTTTCCCCGAGGGTCATGCGGATCCGGTCGATATAGGGAAGCTGGTTGCCGTCGGTGTCGACCCAGATGCTGTAAGGGTTCCGCTCGAGGACCCAGGTCGGCGTGGTGAGGGGGGACGTCGTCTTCCAGGGTGTGACCACGGGCAGATCCACGTTGCGGCAGGCGTCGTTGCGGTTCTTGAACATGGTGACCCAGCCGTCGAAGTTCAGCTCGGCCACCTTCTTCGCGAGATCCTCCTTCGAGGTGTACTTCGGATGGAACTGCTTCAAGTAGTGCGCGGGGGCGAACCCGCCGAGGGCGGAGCGCCCCCAGCGCGCGTGGTGCCCGATGCCCCACACCGACGCGAGCACGGTGGGCAGGGCATAGTACGGCTCGGGGGAGACGAACCGGATGGTGGCGGCGTCGATCTTCTCGATGGCGATGGGCTTGCCGCCGATGGTCATCACGCTCAGCGGGGTGGGGACGAGATCCTTGTTGTTGTAGACATCCTGGTACCAGAAGACGAAGTCGTCGGCGGTGAAGGGCTGGCCGTCGCTCCACCTCATGCCCCGGCGGAGCAACAGGGTGGTTACCTTCCCATCCGGGCTCACCTCCCACGCTCGTGCGATATTGGGCACGAGCTTGGTGCCGGTGTAGTCGTAGTAGAGCAGCTTGTCGTTCTGGGCGACCCGGTGGCCGTTGGAGGTGTCGAAGGGCCCCGTGAAGGCACGGCGCCAGGTGCCGCCGTATTTCCCGATCTCGCGCAGCGGCTTGACGACGAGGGGATCCTGGCCGATCCGCTCCTGGACCGGCGGGAGCTTGCCCGCCTTGACCAGCTCGGCGAGCTGCGGAGCTTCCTTGAAGCTCTTGGGGATCAGGGCAGGATCCGTGACGACCTCGGCTCCCTCGAGCTTGCCAATGAGCTTCGCGCCCAGCTTCGTCTCCTGGGCGCCGGCGGCGGGCATGCCTCCCAAGGAGACCTGCGTCGCCGGAACGACGAGAAGGCCGAGACGGAGCATGGCTCGCCGAGACAGCCGGGGACCCGCGGGTCGCGAGACGTCCTTGTCGTCGCTCATGGAATCTCCCTTTCTCCGAGGCCAGCAAAACGTGACCGACCTGATCGGCGCCCGGCCGATAAGGGCTCACACCCTAGCGGGCCGGCTTCTCCCTGTCAATCGCCCGCTTCTCTGCTCCAGGAAGGCGCGGGACCTAAGCCTCATGGACGGGCGGGCACGCCCGTGCGGAGGGATGGGACGCGACCGATCGGATCGCCGAAGCGCGCGGTCATGACGTCGGCAAAGGCGATGCTCCGGTCGGCCACCGCGCTTCCCGATCGCACCGCATACGCCGAGCCGTTACGCGCGGCCGCGGGCTCGGTTCCCTGACCCAGCTCGCGGGCGCCGCGCAGCATCAGCCGGCGGAACTGCACGATGGCCGCATCGGTCGGTCCCAGATGCTCGCGCGTCCGATCGGCGATGAACCCTTGACTGTCCTGGATGCAGGCGTCCTGCTCGGAGATACCGCGGATGCCCGTGAAGGTGCGGAGCTTCTGGTCGAGGCGGTCGATCAGATACTCGTTGTCGCGATTACGGAGGGGAACCCATCGCTCGTCCACCGCGGCGTGGACGCTCTGTCCGGCGCGGAGGCGCTGGCGCTCGGCGTCCGTGAGCGGCCGCTCCGGATTCCACGTATAGCAATAGACCCAGCACAGCTCATCGGTGATGGGAACCCACGTCTGCCCGTGATAGTTCTCGCCGGGGAAGGCATTGGGAGCGAGCCCGTGATTGGGCTGGAGAAAATGACTCACCCGCCAGTAGAGCTGCTGGCCGTCGGCCCGCCGGGAGGCGCCGATGGCCAGTCCCACTTCGAAGGGGACCACCTCGAACTCGGGCATGGGATCGTCGCGCATCCACCGCGTCCGGTCCCGGTCTGCCGAGGAGCGGCTCATGATCTCGTCGCGCTCGATGTCGGAGGTGCTCACGGGCATGTGGAGGAAGGAAAAGTGCGCGATGTCGATCCCGCCCTCGCACGACTGGGCCCAGTTGCACTGCTGGAGCTTCTTGGACACGAAGCGGTGCGACGGGGGCACGAGGGCGAACTCGAGCTCGGGGAGGGCCGGCTCGTGAGCGGGGGGGCCGAGGTACGCCCACACGAAGTCGCCCCACTCCCGCGTGGGATAGGACGTGGCGCGAAGCCGATCACGGAACGTGCTCTCGCGGGGCATGGTGGGCATGTCGACGCAGCGTCCGGCCACGTCGAACTTCCAGCCGTGATACACGCAGCGCAGGCCGCCGGCCTCGTTCCGCCCGAAGTAGAGGTCGGCCCCGCGATGGGGGCAGCGCGGATCGAGCAGGCCTACCCGTCCCTCGGTGTCACGGAAGGCGACGAGATCTTCGCCCATGACCTTGACGCGCGCGGGCGCGCCGTCGCGCTCGGGCAGCTCCTGGGAGAGCAGCACGGGCATCCAGAAGCGACGGAAGAAATCTCCCATCGGCGTGCCCCGCCCCGTGCGCGTCAGGAGCTCGTTGTCCTCGGCGCTGAGCATGGTGCGGGCATTATAGCGGAGGGGCTAGCGCACCGCCTGTATCGCGATCTTCGCCCCTTCGATCATCTGGTCGATCTCGGCCCGGGTGACGTTCAGGGCCGGCATGAAGCGCAGGGTGTCGGGGCGCGGAGCATTCAGGAGGAGACCCGTGTGCTCCCATCCCGGATGCTTCTCGAGGTGGTCCCGCGCGTACGCGAGCACCGCCCCCGCGCCGGGAAGGCCCAGATCGAGCGCGCGCAGGAGGCCCCAGCCCCGCTCGTGAGAGAAGCCGAATTCGCCGACCAGCTCCTGCAGCCGCTCGCTCAGATACCTGCCCGTAGCCGCCACGCTCTCGAGAAAGCCCGGGGCCACCAAGGCCTCCATCACCGCGCAGCCCACCGCGGTCATGAGGGGGCTGCCGTTGAACGTGCCGCCCTGTTCGCCGTGCTCGAACACCGACACGGCTTCCTTCGCGCAGAGGGCGGCCAGGGGCACCCCGCCGCCCAGGCCCTTGCCGAGGGTCATGATGTCCGGCGCCTCCTCAGCGCTCCGCGCGAAATGCTCGTAGGCGAAGAGCTTGCCCGTGCGCCCCATGCCGGTCTGGATCTCGTCGGCGATGAGCAGGCAGTTGTGCCGCGTGGTGAGGGCGCGGAGCTCGCGCAAGAACTCCACGCGGGCCGGGAGCACGCCCGCCTCGCCCTGCACGGGCTCCACCATCACCGCCGCCGTCCTGTCCGTGATGAGCGCCTCCACGGAGGCGAGATCGTTCAGCGTCGCCTTCGGGAAACCGTCCACTTGGGGAGCGAACATGGTGTCCCAGCCCGGCTTGCCGCTCGCCGACATGGTGGCCAGGGTGCGCCCGTGAAAGCCGTGGTCGAACGTGATGATCTCGAAGGCGCCGCCCTTCACACGCCGGCCCCACTTGCGCGCGAGCTTGATGGCCCCTTCGTTGGCCTCCGCTCCCGAGTTGGTGAAGAAGAACCGCGAGAAGCACGAGTGCTGGGCGAGGAGACCGGCCAAGCGCAGTGACGGCTCGTTGTAGAAGGCCGGGCTCGGGGTGATGAGCTGACTCGACTGGGCGGCCAGCGCCTCCGTCACCACGCGGGGGCAATGGCCGAGGCACGTCACTGCCCAGCCCTGGACGAAGTCGAGATAGCGCTTGCCGCGATGGTCGACGAGCCAGGAGCCGTGCCCCTCGACGAACACGATCTCGGGTCGCTCCGTGATGTCCATCAAGTTGCCGAAGGCGAACTCCTGCTCAGCCACGGTAGGGGTCATGGTCGACGACCTCCATCAAGCGTTCGGGGTGCGAGGCCGCGCCGAATCCGAACTGCCGGTACAGGCCCTGCGCGTCCCGGGTGAAGAGCGTCCACCGGCGCAGCCCCTGGAGCTCCGGGTGGGCCATGATGGCGGCCATCAGGCTCTTGCCCACCCCGCCGCCCCGGTGCGACTCGACGGCGAACACGTCGCATATATAGGCGAAGGTGGCGCGATCGCTGATGACCCGGGCGAAGCCGACCTGCCGGCCCTCGTCGAAGGCGCCGAAGCAGAGCGAGTGCTCCATGGAGCGGGCCACCGTCTCGCGCGGAATGCCCCGTGCCCAGTACGACGTGGTGAGGAAGCCGTGGATCACGTCGAGGTCGAGCCGCGAGCGATCCGTGGTGACCACGATGTTCCGCGGGTCCGCCTTGTTCATCCTCCCGCTCCTCCCGCCCGCCGCTCGAGGGAGGCGGTGAAGCGCCGGGCCAGCGCGCGCGCCGCCCGCTCGCCCGGGGTGGCCACGAAGACCGTGTCGTCGCCCGCGATGGTGCCCACCACGGCCGCGAGCTCCGCCTCGTCGAGCGCGCGCGCCACGGGGTGGGCGGACGCCGGGGGGGTCTTGATCACCACCAGGGAGCCCGCGGGCACCACGGAGAGGGCGAAGCCGCGGAGGGCGCGGCGGAGCTTTTCCTCGCGCATGGCCGACGGCGCGAACTGCCGGTCCGCGGAGGGAGGGACGAGATAGCCGAGCGGAGTCTTGGCCAGACCGAGCTCGCGAAGATCCCGCGACAGAGTGGGCTGGGCCACCACGATGCCCCGCTTTCGGAGGAGCTGCTGGAACTGCGCCTGGGAGCGCACGGTTCCGGACCGCACGAGATCCACGATGGCCTCTTGCCGCTGCCGGGAGCCCTTCTCTGGATGTTCATTCATGATGAGTAATAATTATTCATCAGGCCGCCCTTGTCAAGCCATGAGGTGCGGTGCTAGGGTGAGCGCCCATGAGCCCTTCATCGACCAGCCCGCTGCCCGCCCGGGAAACAATGTCCTTCATCCAGCGCCGATGGACGGAGGACGTGCTCCCCGCCCTCACCCGCTACATCGAGATCCCGGCCAAGTCGCCCTCCTTCGACCACGAGTGGGCGGCCCACGGCCATCTCGACCGCGCGGCTGGGCTCATCGAAGAGTGGAGCCGCCGCCGTCCCATCGAAGGCCTCACCGTGGAGACGGTGCGGCTCCGCGGACGGACGCCCGTCATCCTCATGGAAGTGCCGGGAACGTCGCCGGAGACCATCCTGCTCTACGGCCACTGCGACAAGCAGCCGGAGATGACGGGGTGGGCGGAAGGCCTCGGCCCGTGGATTCCCGTGCGCCGAGGCGATCGCCTCTACGGCCGCGGGGCCCAGGACGATGGATACGCCGCCTTCTGCGCCCTCACCGCCATCGAAGCGGTGCAGCAGGCGGGGGCGCCTCACGCGCGCCTCGTGGTGCTCATCGAGGCGAGCGAGGAGAGCGGCAGTCCCGATCTTCCCGCCTACATGGAGGCCTTCGCCGCCCGCATCGGCGAGCCCGACCTCGTCATCTGCCTCGACTCAGGCTGCGGCAACTACGAGCAGCTCTGGGGCACCACCTCTCTCCGCGGCGTGATCAACGGCGTGCTCACCGTGGAAGTCCTGAGCGAGGGCGTGCACTCGGGCGCGGCCAGCGGCATCGTGCCCTCGAGCTTCCGCATCGCGCGCCAGCTCCTCTCGCGTATCGAGGACGAGCGCACGGGCGCCCTCGTGCGCGACTTCCACGTGGAAGTCCCTCGCGCCCGCGCCGCGGAAGCGCGCGCCGTGGCCGGGGTGCTGACAGGCGAGGCGGCGGAGCGCTTCCCCGTGGTGGAGGGCATGAGCTATGCGCAGGACGATCCCGTCTCGCTCCTCCTCGCCAACACCTGGGAGCCTGCGCTGGCCGTCACGGGCGCCGCCGGCCTCCCCACCCCGGAAGATGGCGGCAATGTCCTTCGCCCCTTCACGTCGCTCAAGCTCTCCCTCCGCATCCCGCCCACTCTCGACGCGGCCCGGGCCACGCGGAGGCTCAAGGAGCTGCTGGAGGCCGATCCGCCCTACGGAGCGCGCGTGCGCTACGAGAGCTCCCATCCCTCGCCGGGCTGGGACGCCCCGGCCAGCCAGCCGTGGCTCGTCGAGGCGGTGCAGTCCGCCTCCCAGCGTCACTTCGGCAAGCCTGCCATGTTCAAGGGGCTGGGCGGCTCCATTCCCTTCATGGCCATGCTGGGCGAGCGATTCCCCCAGGCACAATTCTTCATCACGGGCACGGGCGGGCCGGGATCAAATGCCCATGGCCCCAACGAGTTCCTGCACGTGCCGTACGCGGAGCGCCTCACCGGCTGCGTGGCCGACGTGATCGCCGCGCACTACCTCGCGCAGCCGCGCCCGCGCTAGGCGGGAGCGAGACCGGCGAGAGCGCGGACCCGCGGCTTCACCGCGAGCCACGCGCGCCCCAGATAGACGCAGAGGATGATGAGAGCGACGTTGGCGGCCCAGTAGAGGGCCCAGTGGTTGAAGCGCAGCCCAAGCGTGCGGTGGATCAGCGTCTCCTCGATGAGCTGATGGATGAAGTAGAGAGGCAGCGCGGCCTGGCCCAGCGTGACCAGCCACGGAATCTCCCACCGCCGCGCCTCCATGAGCCAGTAGGAGAAGGCGAGTGTCCACGACACGCCCCAGATGATGAGGAAGGTTGTCACGCCCCGTGGCGTCCAGTAGTGATTCAGGCCGAGGTCTCGCGCGAAGGCGAAGCGGGGCGTGGTGGGAATCCACCATTCCCAGAGAGCGTAGGCGGCGAGGAAGAGCAGGCCCACGAGAGTGACCCGCTCGAAATAGCGCGCCTCCTCGCTCGGGCCGCGCGCGCGAGCTTCGAGCCACACCCAGCCCTGCACGAGCCCGAGGAGAGCGGCGGCGACCCACGGCCAGGGCGGGAAGTCGCCGAAGAGCATGACGCCCAGCCTGGGATGCGCGGCGCACCAGCGGACGAGGGCGGGATGCAGCCAGGTGAACGAGAGGTAGAGGAGCACGGCGAGGACCGTCAACGCCCAGCGCGTGAAACGCCGGCGCACGACCGGCACGAGCGGGCCGAGGAGGATGATGCTGAGCCCTATGGTCTGGAGCACGCCACCATGCCACACCCGCTCTTCGGGAGGCACGGGTCCGCGCGGCAGCATGATCACGTTGAGGAAATAGCCGGCCGCGATGATGCCAATGCCGCGGCGGAAGTACTTGGCGAGCTCGTCGACGAAGCGGCTCGCGTGCCGGTGGCGGTGGAAGGAGATGGGGAGGCAGAAGCCGACGAGGAAGAGGAACATCGCCGCGGGGAGCAGGAGGCTGCCGTAGACCAGGTGGTAGCGCGCCCACCCCATGCCGACGTCCATCCAGTCGCGCGAGGTGTGATTGATGACCATCAGGATGAGCGCGATGCCGCGCATCCCGTCGATGAACTGGAGCCGCCCCGCTCGCGGTGGGCTTTCGGTGGCCTGGTGGGAATTCAAGACCTGCCCCGACCTTTACTGCACCTTGCCTCGCTCCTCGATGAAGCTATAGGTCCACACCGTCACCCGGTAGTGGTCGGCGGCGGCCATGCGGCTGATCTCGTAGTACGTGCTATTGAACCCCGGTACGCCTCCGGGCACGCGCTCCACCCGCTGGCTCACCAGGTTCCCCGAAGCGTCGAGGGACTGCCCGAGGAGCTGGAAGTTCTCCGCGTACTGACCGTAGTGGCTGGTCACTCGTCCGAAGAGAAGCCGGGAGCCGTCCTGGGCCGGCGTGTCTTTCCAGTCGACGGAGAACTTGGACTCCCAGCCCGGCATGAGGGTGGTGAAGGAGGCGGTGGGCGCGAGCCCGTCGCCCCCCGTCGCGCAGGCCGTGACGACGAGCGCGACCAATCCGAATCGGGCGAGGGCGGCCATCGATCGCGATACGAATCCCATGGCGCCCCTCCTGCGTATGGCTACTGGGAGCGGCCGCGGCCCGCCACGTCCCAGATCGCTTCCACCTTCTGCCCCCGCATGGCGTAGATGCGGTCGTACAGATTGATGGTCGGATCGCAATGCGGCGGGAAGAATTCGATGAGCTGGCCGAGCGTGGGCAGCCGGCCGTCCTCGGTCACCATGAGCCGGCCGTGCTCGTCGCCCGCCCACGAGTACGCCACGCCGGGGTACTCGACGGCCTCGGGAACGAAGGGCTTGTCGGTGGAGAAGGCCTTGAGGCCGCCGTCGACCATGGCCATCTCGCGGGTAGGCACGCTGATGACGGTGGTCAGCACGGTGAGGGCCATCTCGAAGTCGTCGTAGTCGCCCCCGCCCTTGCCGCCGATGCGCCGATAGTCCAAGTCCATCACGCAATACGATCCGCTCTGGAGCTCGGTCAGACCCTTGAGGTCCGAGTCGATATTGAAGGTGCCGGAGGAGCCGCCGCTCACGATCTCCACTGGGAGGCCGTTCTTCTCGAAGAGATCGCGCGTCTTCATGAGCTTGTTCATCCAGCGATGCGACGTCTTGCGCCGGTTGGCGTAGCCCGGCACGTGCGCGCAGTGTCCGGCATAGCCCTGGAGCCCACGGAGATTGAGCGAGCTCTCCAGCGTGACCATGCGCCCGACGTGGACGGCGGCCTCGCCCGGCTGCGCGCCCGTCCGCCGCCCGCCCACGTCCACGTCCACGAGGACGTTGAGCACCTTGCCCGCGGCGGCCATGGCCTGGCCGAGCTCGCGAACATTGTCGGGATTGTCCACCACCACCAGCGTCTCCGCCGCCTGCTCGAGCACGCCCATCAAGCGGCCGATCTTCTCGGGCCCCACTACCTCCGTGGTGATGAGCATGTTGCGGATGCCCGCCGCCGCCATCACCTCGGCTTCGCCCACCTTGGCGCAGCAGATGCCCACCGCGCCCGCGGCGATCTGCCGGCGCGCGATCTCCGGGCACTTGTGGGTCTTGGAGTGCGGCCGGATCTTCTTCCCCGCCGTCTTCACATACGCGGCCATCTTGGCGATGTTCCGCTCGAAGCGGTCCAGGTCGAGAAGGAGGGCGGGGGTGGGGATCTCATTCCGGTTCATGGCGTGGCGAGCATACCACGGCTCGTTGTATTATCGCCGCCATGACCACACCTACCCTCGTGCATCCTGGTGAAGTGGATTGGTCCGGGGAAAACCCCGGCATGTATCTGAAGGAAACGCCGGACGGTCCCTTCGTGACCCTCGTCTCGTTCTTTCGCGTCGTCGCCTCGCCCTACGGGCGCGGCCACGCCCTCATTCTCCTCGAGGCTCCCCTGCTCCACCGGAGCCTGCCCGAGGCCCTCAACGTCTGCGTCACCGACAACGATCCGCTCGCCCGCTATCTCGTGAGCGACTTCGTCGCATATTTCGGCGCCTTCAAGAACGCGGCGGCGCTCCAGTACATGGACTACGTCCCCCTCGACGGCGTGGCCGCCTCCGGCGACACGCGCTCCACCTACATGGAGTGGATCAAGGGGCCGGGGGTGGAAGCGACGCTGTCATGGGAGGAGCTCGGCGAGCCGTTCATGATCAGCCTTCCCAAGGAGAAGTCGGCCACGGGGAAGCACGCGCTGCACAGCCTCTTCGTGGATGCGCGCCGGGTGACCACCTCCGTCAACGGCCGCGCCCTCAAGGGCCAGCCCGTGGCGCGTGAGTTCGCGGGACGCCAGAGCAGCACGGCCTTCCTCGCCTACTCCGAGACCTGGATCAAGGTCTAAGATGGCCACCGCCACTCCTCGGCTGATGGGCGCGGAGGTCAAGCGCAAGGAAGATCCGCGGCTGGTGACGGGCACGTCGACCTACGTGGGTGACCTCAACATCCCGGGATTGCACTACGTCGCGTTCGTGCGCAGCCCGCACGCCCACGCCAAGGTGGGCGCCATCGACATCTCGGCGGCCACCAAGCGGCCGGGCGTGTTCAAGGTGGTGACGGGCGAGGATCTGCGCGCGCACTGCCAGCCCATTCCCCTCGGTGGCCCCAGCGCGGAAGGCGGAGGCGGGGGGGCCACGAGCGTGGGCCGGCGGCACTATCCGCTGTCGATCGGCCACGTGCGGTACGTCGGCGAGCCGGTCGCCGCGGTGATCGCCACCTCCGAGTCGGCGGCCGTGGACGGAGCAGCCGACGTGGTGGTCGCCTGGGAGCCCTTGCCCGCGGTGGCCGATCAGTTCGCGGCCATGGCGACGGGCGCGCCCCAGCTCTTCGAGGATGCGCTGAAGAACATCGAGCACGAGACGCCCATCAAGGTGGGCGAGCCCGACGCCGCCTTTGCCAAGGCGCACAAAGTGGTCAAGCAGCGCATGGTGAGCCAGCGGCTGTGCGGAGTGCCCATGGAGCCGCGGGCCGCTCTCGCCATGCCCGATCCCGCCTCGGGTGGCCTCACCCTCTGGTCGACCACCCAGGCGCCCCACGTGCTGCGCAACGACATCGCCACCTGCCTCGGCGTCGAGCAGAACCTGGTGCGGGTGATCGCCCCGGAGGTGGGCGGAGGCTTCGGCGTCAAGTTCGGCATCTACGCCGAGGACGCCACCCTCGCCGCGGTGGCCCGGCTCTTCCGCGTGCCCGTGCGCTGGACGGAGACGCGTGTCGAGCACATGACGTCGACCACGCACGGCCGCGCGCAGGTCACGGACCTCGAGGCCGCGGTGGAGGCCGACGGCACCATCACCGCCCTTCGCATGCACGTCATCGCCGACATCGGGGCCTATCCGATCTTCACCTTCATCCCCGACCTCACCCTCCTCATGGGGGTGGGCGTCTACAAGGTGACGAACGTCGATCTCAAGTCGACGTGCGTGTTCACCAACTCCACGCCGGTGGCCGCCTATCGCGGCGCGGGGCGGCCGGAGGCGGCCTACTACCTGGAGCGGCTGATCGACGTGGTGGCCGCCGAGCTGGGCAAGCCGCCGGAGGAAGTCCGACGGAAGAACTTCATCGCGCCCGCCGCCTTCCCCTACACCACTCCCACGGGCCAGAAGTACGACAGCGGGGAGTACGACCGTGCCCTCGGGAAAGCGCTGGAGATCGCGGGCTATCAGAAGCTGCGGGCCGAGCAGGCGGAGCGGGTGAAGAGCGGCCACCCGAAGCTCCTCGGCATCGGCATGGCCGTCTACGTCGAGATGTGCGGCTTCGGTCCCTTCGAGAGCGCGGTGGTGCGGGTGGAGCCCGGAGGCACGGTGACCGCCTTCACGGGCACCTCGTCGCACGGCCAGGGACACGAGACGACCTTCGCGCAGATCATCGCCGATCATCTTGGAGTCGATTTCGACAAGGTCGTCATCCGTCACGGCGACACCCTGAACACGCCGATGGGCAATGGCACGGGAGGCAGCCGGAGCCTCGCCGTGGGCGGCTCCGCCGTCATCGGGGCGTCCGTCAAGGTGCAGGAGAAGGCACGCCGGATCGCCGCCCACATGCTCGAGGCGGCCGCGGACGACGTGGTCTTCGAGGGAGGGCGCTACCAGGTCAAGGGAGTGCCCGCCAAGGCGCTCACCCTCGAGCAGATCGCGCCCAAGGCCTATGCCGATGGCTTGCCCGACGGCATCGAGTCCGGCCTGGAGGCGACCGACTTCTTCCGTCCCCCGCAGCTCGTCTATCCGTTCGGGGCCCACGTAGCCGTGGTAGAGGTGGATCGCGACACCGGCCACGTGAGCGTGCGTGACTTCATCTCCGTGGACGACTGCGGCGTGCGCATCAGCCCCCTCCTCGTGGCCGGCCAGGTGCACGGCGGCCTCGCCCAGGGCATCGCGCAAGCGCTGGTCGAAGAGATCGTCTACGGGGCCGACGGCCAGCTCGTGACCGGCTCGCTCATGGACTACGCGGTGCCTCATGCCGAGGACCTGCCGCTCTTCACCACGGACCAGACCGTCACCCCCACGCCCTTCAATCCGATGGGCGCCAAGGGCATCGGCGAAGCCGCCACCATCGGCTCGACGCCCGCCACCGTGAACGCGGTGGTGGATGCTCTCAAGCACCTGGGCGTGCGTCACCTCGACATGCCGCTGCGCGCGGAGCGCGTGTGGCGGGCGCTCAATCCGAGTAAGGCCTAGCGCCGGCTTCGTCCGCTTCGCGCGTGGTGCCCGTCGCGCCCGAACATCTTGCGCAGCTCACCCTTGGCGCCTTCGAGCACCCGCTTCTGTGAGCCGCTCAAGCCCTTGCCGGCGCGGTTGATGTAGAAGTTGAGCATCGACATCGCGGATTGATACGCGGGAGCCTTGCGGCGCCGGCTACGAAGGGCGGAGCGCTTGAGCGAGGCCGCCACCGCCCGTGCGCTTCGAAGCTGGAAGACCTTGGCTTCGAGATCCAGGGCATTGCTCGTCTGCGTCACGTGCTGCGACCATTTCTTTCCGCGACGTCCTGCCGCTCGTGCTGTCTCTCGTGCTGTCTTTCGAGGTCGCGCGCGCGTCGTCAAGGTCACGCTCCTGGTGCTACCGCTTCGCGCGCGTCCGCGCCCTCTCCCCACCCCTGCGCGCCGATGAGGGGGACGAACCGCACGTCACCGAGACCTTCCTGCTCATAGTCGTTCTCGCCGGTTCGCGTCACGCGCACCAGCTCCTGCTCCTGTGGAGTGAGGCCCACCGGGATCACGAGCCGCCCCCCGATGACGAGCTGCGCCCGGAGCGCCTCAGGTATCGAGGGGCCGCCCGCCGCGACGACGATGGCGTCGTAGGGCGCATGTGCCGCACACCCGAGAGTTCCGTCTCCGTGCAGGATGTGGACGTTGTCATAGCCCAGCTCCCTCATTCGGCGGCGTGCCAGCTCCGTGAGCGCAGGATGCCGCTCCACGGCATAGACCTCCGCGGCCACGCGGGAGAGCACAGCGGCGGCGTAACCGGAGCCCGCGCCGATCTCGAGGACGCGGTCGCGAGAAGTGAGCCGGAGCGCCTCCGCCATGAGAGCCACCACGTACGGCTGGGAGATCGTTTGCCCTTCCTCGATGGCGAGGGGCCGGTCCTCGTAGGCGAATTCGGCGGCGGAGGCGGGGACGAACGCCTCCCGGGGCACGGTCCGCATTGCGTCGAGCACGCGCTGGTCCACCACCCCCCGGGAAGCGATCTGCTTCTCGACCATCCGCCGCCGCTCCTCAGCAAATGTCTTCATGGCGACTTCGAACGACCCCAAGGTTCAGGGTGCCCGCCCTCACCCCGTCCGACGCCGCCCGCCCGTGCCTCGACGAGCCTTCGTGGCGGCAGCCCGGCGGGCAGCTTGCGAGCGCGCAGCCTTCGGGCGCCTTGCCGCCGCTCGTCTGGCCTGACGTGACAGCGCTTCCCTCGAGCCCGCGCTCCGTCCTTCCCTCGACAGCGCGCGAAGCGTCGCCCGGGATCGCGTGGACGAGGGCCGGCGCGAGCCGGAGTGGCCGCGCTGGGTGTCGCGGGCGGCCTGACGCCGCGTGGCCGCCGACGTCGTGCCCCGGCGCGGAGCCTTGAGGTTGACCCCGGCCCGCCGGGCCTTGGACAGCCCGATGGCGATGGCCTGCTTGGTGGACCGGGCGCCGTGCTTTCCTTCACGAACGTGCTCGATCTCCTCCCGAACGAATTCACCCGCCTGGGTGCTCGCTGATTTTCCCTGCTCCTTGTCCCGACGCGCGCGCTCGAGTGTCTTCTTTTCCGGCATGACCAGCCTCCTTGGCAAGAAGGAATCGTCGTCTCGCTGAAATTTCAGCAAGAGACGTGCCGGAGCCTTTCGCGGTCACAGGTTCGAATCTCCGGGGGCGGAGGCGCAAGACTACCCGGTCGGAATGTCAGACGTGCGTAGAACGAGCCGCCGCTTCTTTGATCGACACGCGCCAGTGGATGCGGTCTTCCTCGGGAGGGTAGTCGCCGGCCGCCTTGTGGTAGGAGCAACGGTTGTCCCAGATCACGATGTCGCCCTTGCGCCAGCGGTGGCGATATTCACCCTCGGGCTGGATCATGAGCCCGGTCAGCTCGTCGATCAGCGCGTCACTCTCCCTCTCCTCGAGGCCCTCGATGCGGAGGATCTTGCCCGGATCGAAGTAGAGACCCTTGCGCCCGGTCTCCGGATGGGTGCGGATGATGGGATGGAAGACGGGCGTCCAGTCGCGGTCTTCCTCGTCGAGGAGCGCCGTCGCCTTCCTGCGGCCACCGTAGGTGAAGGCGCCCTTCCGCCCTTCGAGCCGCGTTTTGATCCGGGGCGGCAGGGCCTCGTAGGCCGCGTACATGCTGGCGAAGAACGTGTCACCGCCCCGGCTGGGGACGGCGAGGGCGTAGAGCTGGGTCGCCTTGAATGGCTCCTCGTCGTAGGCGCCGTCCGTGTGCCATCCCTCCGCGCCACGCCGGTAGATGGCCATGTCGAGCTGACCGTCCGCACCGAACTTGTTGACGCCGAGCACGGTGATCTCGGGATGCTCGGGATGGCGCGTGGACTTCGACGGATGCGGAACGACGAGGCCGAAGCGGCGGCTGTAGCGGAGGAAGTCCTCGATCCCGAGCTCCTGCTCCGGCACCACCACCACGTTGTGGGCGAGCCAGGCGCGATAGATCGCGTCGAACCCCGCGTCGTCGAGCGCCTTGACGTCGACCCCGCGGATCTCCACGCCGATTTGCGGCCCGAGCCTTCGCACCTCGATC
>DASYQB010000212.1:0-12137 GCA_036005985.1 Candidatus Methylomirabilota bacterium
CGGACGGCCCGTACCGTGGCATCTCATCGGCTCGCTCCAGACCAACAAGGCCCGGGACGCCGTGGAGCTCTTCGACTGGATCCATTCCGTCGACCGCGAGGAGCTCGCGCGGGAGCTCGACCGTCGTGCCCACCAGCGCGAACGCAGGGTGAAGATCCTGGTGCAGGTGAACGTGGGCGAGGAGCCGCAAAAGGGTGGCGTGCATCCGGCGGAGCTCAAGGGCCTGCTCGAGTCCCTGACTGCGTTGTCCAATCTCGAGGTGGGCGGGCTCATGTGCATTCCGCCCGTGGCGGAGACGGCGGAAGCATCGCGCCCATCGTTCAAGCGCCTCCGCGAGCTGCGTGACGCCGCAGGCCTCGAGCACTGCTCCATGGGGATGAGCGGAGACTTCGAGGTCGCCATCGAGGAAGGGGCAACCATGGTGCGGGTGGGGACGGCGATCTTCGGACCCCGCGCGCCCCGGGCCGCCATCACGGAGGGCGGGGCGTGAGCATCAAGGGTAAGCGGGTGGCTTTCCTGGGGGCGGGCAACATGGGCGAGGCGCTCATCAAGGGCCTGGCCCAGGCGGGCCTCGTACCCGCCGGATCCATTTCCGCCTCCGACCCGCGGGCCGATCACCTGACGCAGGTGGCGCATCGCTACGGCATCCGCGCCGTCGCGGACAATTCCGCGCTGGTCAGCGAAGCCGACGTGATCATCCTCGCCGTGAAGCCTCAGATCATGGCGGCCGTGCTCAAGCAGATCGCCTCCGTGGTGGACGACGGCAAGCTCCTCATCTCCATCGCGGCCGGTGTCTCCACGCGCAAGCTCCGTGATCAGCTGGGCAAGCCGGCGAGACTGATCCGCGTGATGCCTAATACACCCGCGCTCGTCCTCGAAGGCGTGACGGCTGTCGCGCGCGCCGAAGGACTCAAGGCCGGAGATCTCGAGGCCGCCCAGGAGCTCTTCGCCGCGGTGGGCAAGGTGGTGGTGCTCGAGGAGAGCGCCATGGACGCCGTCACCGGGTTGTCCGGATCGGGGCCCGCCTATGTCGCCATCGCCATCGAGGCCCTCGCCGACGGCGGCGTGAAGATGGGGCTCGACCGCGCCACCGCCATGACCCTGGCCGCCCAGACGGTGCTGGGATCGGCCCGCCTCCTCCTCGAAACCGGGGTGCACCCGGGCCAGCTCAAGGACATGGTGTCCTCACCGGGGGGCACCACCATCGCGGGCATCGCCGGCCTCGAGGACGGCGGCTTCCGCCGCGCGCTCATCCAGGCCGTCGAGCGCGCCACCCTGCGGTCGCGCGAGCTGGGGGCGGGCTAGCGTTGCTGTCGTACGAGGTGATCCGTCTCATCATGGTGCTCCTGGATGTCTATACCTGGATCATCATCGCGGCCGCCGTCATCTCGTGGGTCAATCTGAGCCCCTACCATCCGGTGGTGCGGACGCTGCGCCGTCTCACGGAGCCTGTCCTTGCGCCCATCCGCCGGCTGCTCCCGCCGTGGAAGACCTGGGGCCTCGACTTTTCGCCGATGATCGTCATCGCTCTGATCCAGTGGGTAGTCCCGCGCCTGCTCTTCGCGCTTCTGGGCTAGCCGCAGGAGGAGACCACCGTGCGCATCACACCAATGGACATCCGGCAGCAGCAGTTCACGGTCAAGATGTTCCGGGGCTTCGACACCCAGGAGGTGGACACCTTCCTGGAGGATCTCGCCTCCGACTACGAGGCCCTCCTCAAGGAGAACTCCCTCCTCAAGGAGCAGCTCCAGGCCCTCGAGGAGCGCGCGCGCGGGCTCGAGGAGCGAGAGAAAGTGCTGCAGGAGACGCTCGTCACCACCCAGCGCCTCGTGGAGGAGATGAAGGACCAGGCGCGGCGCGAGGCCGGCGTCATCGTCCGGGAGGCCGAGGTGCAGGCGGAGAGAATCATCGAATCCTCGCGCGCCGCCGAAGGAGGCCTCCGCAGCGAGATCCTCGCTCTCCGGCGCACCCGGCGACAGCTCGCCGAAGGTCTCCGCTCCACCCTCGAGATGTATTCGCGCCTCCTCGACCAGGACATCAAGGCCAACATCGAGGATGAAGCTCCCAGCGCCTGAGGCCGTCCTGCTTCACGTGCGGGTGCAGCCCCGGGCCCGGACGAACGCGGTGATGGGCTGGCGCGGCGAAGCCCTTCGCGTCTGCGTCACCGCTGCTCCCGAGGACGGCAAGGCCAACCGGGCGGTGATCGGGCTGCTCGCCGAGCGATGCGCGGTGTCGCCTTCGGCGATCAGCCTGGTGCGTGGCGCCACCTCGCGCGACAAGTGGTTCCGTCTCCCCGCCGGCACCCCGCGCCCCGCATGATCGCGCCCATACGCTGGGCAGACGACCGTCTCCTCCTCCTCGATCAGACGCTGCTTCCCGTGGAGGAGCGCTTTCGCGAGTATTCGCGCTGGCCGGACGTGGCGGAGGCCATTCGTACCCTGGTCGTGCGCGGGGCGCCCGCCATCGGGTGCACAGCGGCCTTCGGCCTCGTGCTGGCCGCGCGGCAAAGCCTCGCCGAGGACACGGAGGGGATCCTGCGTGACCTCGAGGAGGCGGAGAAGGGGCTCGCGTCAACACGCCCCACCGCCGTCAACCTCTTCTGGGCGCTCGATCGCATGCGGGGCGTGGCCCACGCCGAGCGCGCGCGACCCGTGCCCGCTTTCCGGGCGCGCCTCCTCGCGGAGGCCCAGGCCATCCTCGAGGAGGATGTCGCGGGAAACCGGGCCCTGGGCGCCCACGGCGCTTCCCTCGTTCCCGAAGGGGCGCGCATTCTCACCCACTGCAATGCTGGAGCGCTCGCCACTGCTGGCTATGGCACGGCGGTGGGAGTGATCCGCGCCGCCCATGAGCGCGGCCGCGTGGCCATGGTGTGGGTCGATGAGACGCGCCCGGTGATGCAGGGCTCGCGGCTCACCGCCTGGGAAATGGTCAAGGAGGGGATCCCTCACCGGCTTATCTCCGACGTGGCCGCGGGCTTCGTCATGAAGCGGGGCGAGGTGGACCTCGTCGTCACGGGCGCGGACCGGATCGCCTCCAACGGAGACACCGCGAACAAGATCGGCACGTACTCGGTGGCCGTGCTCGCCAAGCATCACGGCATCCCGTTCTACATCGCCGCGCCCTTCTCGACCATCGACACGTCGATCCCGTCGGGCGCAGCCATTCCCATCGAGGAGCGAGCGGACGACGAGGTGCGGCGCACGGGCGGACACCAGACCGCGCCCTCGGAGACTCCGGTGTACAACCCCGCCTTCGACGTGACCCCGGCCGGGCTCATCGCCGGCATCATCACGGAGCGGGGCGTCTTTCGCTACCCGTACTCGTTCACGTAGCCCCGTGTCGGGCAACGGGCACCCCGAAGCCGCTCGGCGCTATCACGACGCCACCATGCACTCTCCGCAGTCCGTCCGCTCGAGCGGCCATCGCCTCGACTGGGACACCAAGCCCGAGCCCTTCAAGATCTATCCGGACCTGCCCGTGGTGGCGCTTCCTCGCGACTTCCCCGTGCCCGCCGAGGATGCCCTCCCCGCCATTTCTGGCGAGCCCGCGACCGACGGGACACTGGACATCGAGCGGCTCGCCTCGCTCCTCTTCTTCACGGCCGGGGTGACCAAGCGGAAGACGTATCCGGGCGGCGGCACGATGTATTTCCGCGCCGCCCCCTCGACGGGCGCCCTCTATCAGACCGAGGTCTATGTGGTGGCCGCCGATGTCGCCGGGCTCGAGCCGGGCGTCTATCATTTCTCGCCAGGGGACTTCGTCCTGCGCCGCCTGCGTGACGGAGACTATCGCGGAGCGCTCGCTATCGCCGCGAGCGACGATGACGTGGCGGTTCGACCGGCGACTCTCGTCCTGACCGGCATCTACTGGCGCAATACCTGGAAGTACCAGGCGCGCGGCTACCGGCACCTCTTCTGGGACTCGGGATCCATGCTGGCGAACCTGCTCGCCACCGCCACCGCGCTCGATCTGCCCGCGCGCGTGGTGACCGGCTTCGTGGATCTCGAGGTCAACGGGCTTCTCGGTGTCGACGCGGAGAAAGAAGGCGCTCTCCTTCTCGTTCCCGTGGGGGGCCAGGGTCCTCCCGCTCCCGCCTCCCCCGTGGTCACCGCCATCGCTCCCGCCACGATTCCCCTCTCGTCGTCGGACGTGGACTATCCGCTGCTGCGCGACGCCTATTCCAACTCGTCACTCGATACGGAGAGCGAGGTACAGGCCTGGCGCGAGCGCTCCCGGTCGGGCTCGCCGGCCGCCGGAGCGAGCGTGGTGCGATTGCCGGCGCCGCGCCAGGCTGCCGGCCGGAGCATCGCGGAGACCATCATGGCCCGCGGCTCGACGCGCGAGTTTTCTGGCGAGCCCATCGACGCCGAGCATCTGTCGACCGCGCTCTGGCACGCCACGCGCGGCTGGCCCGCCGACGTCCCCGCGCGAATGGTGGATCTCTACCTCAGCGTGCATGCCGTGGAAGGCGCGGAACCGGGCGCCTATGCCTATCACCCGGACGTCCACGCTCTCGAGCTCATCAGGCGTGGAGATTTCCGCCGTGAATCCGCTTCCCTCTGCCTCGACCAGGCGCTGGGAGGTATGTCCGCGGCCACCGTATTTTTCCTGGCGGATCTGACCGCGCTCCTCGACACCTACGGCAACCGCGGCTACCGCGTGGCCAATCTGGAGGCCGGCCTGATCGGCGGCCGCCTCTATCTCGCCGCCTACGCCCAGCGCTTCGGTGCCACCGGGCTCACCTTCTACGACCGCGAGGTGGTCTCCTTCTTTTCTCCCCACGCGGCGGGGAAGGATGCCCTCTTCGTCACCGCCCTCGGCCGCTCCGTGAAGGGCGCTACGCAATCTCCCTCGCCTATTCAGATCAGCTGAAGCCAGCCCGCGGGATACGAGGAGCTCGAGGGGCCGGGCAAAATTGCGAGCAAGAGGAAGCTCGAGGGAGACCGCAGCCGGAGGGGCGTATCCGGATACGCGGTGAGGGCTGCCGGCCGAGCGAGAACGAAGTATGGCGAAGTCAAGTTGGTCCGGCACTAGAAGTAGGCGAGCAAGCGGCCGCACGTGATCGCGCCCGACCAGCAGAGGAGGGAGACCACGGCGGCAGTTCTCGCCCACGGCGGTGTGTTGGCTCGAACGTCCCAGCCGTGGACCGACTTGAACGGCCATTGATGAAAGGCCGCCGCGTTCAGCACCCCCACGGCGATCAGGGCGAGCTTGATGGCGAAGACCGGGTTCGAGGCCATCTCGGTCGCGTGCGCGGTGAACATCATCAAGCCCGTGGGCACCACCACCGCGAAGCCTGCCCGCGCCCACGTCAGGAGGTGGCTCGCCAGGGCGGTGACGGGGACCGATCGCGCCAGCCCCAGCAACCGCAGGTCGAAGAAGAAGGCGGCGCCAACCACGATCACGAAGCCGAGGATGTGAACGATCTCCACCGCAGGATAGAGCCACGCCCACTGACGCATCGCGACCGCGAGCGCGGAGGTCTCGAGCCAGACCTGCCACGCCGGTCCGGCAATCGGATGGATTAGCGGAGCTCCGTGGTCTTGTTGCTGATGGTGATGCGCTCGGCCCTCAGCTCCTCCGGGTCCGTACGGTTTGGATAGCCCACCACGGTGGCGGTCGTCCCCACCTTGAGCATGTCGCGAGGCAGACCACGGTTCTCCATGCGCGTGGGCGGCGCGAGGACGACTCGCCACACCTTGCCGCCCGCGTCCAGCTTGACGTAGCCATGCGGGTGCTCGTAGCCGGCCTCCAGGATGGAGCCGGTGAGCGTCATCTCCTTGCTGGCGTCGTAGCCGCTCCACCCGTGATGGCCTAGCGCCGTGCCGGCGAGCGCGGCCACCACGGCCACGGCGAGCGTGAGAGTCAGTCGGATGCGCATGTCTTGCCTCCCTTTCAGTTCGCGCTCATGTCCGAAGGCTTGAGGCGCCCCGCGACGGTGAAGTTGTCGCCGTGGGGGGTGAGGACGAGCATTCACCCTCGGTCGGGAAGAGACCCGTGAGTGCGGTGATGTCGTTGCCGCGTGGCGCATGATCACGACGTGGCCGCCGCCCTTGATGAGGGTCCAGATCGCCTCGTCGGTCGCCACCGATGCCGGAGCGGAGAGGAGGGCGCCAGCGCTAGGGCCTGAAGGGCCCAACGCATCACGCCGAGATCGGACGGACCTCGACACGGGCGTCGTAGGCAGACTGACCGCCTGGAATGCGCGGGTCGAGACCCTCGCTCGCCTCGGGGGTGAGGCACGCCTCGCCGCTCGTCAGGGTGTTGAGGCCCGGCCATCCATCGCGGGCCCAGACCACGCCGGGAAGGATGTCCTCGGTCACCCGCGCGACGGCTTCGAAGCGGCCCCGCTCATTGGCGAGCTCCACTCGGCCGCCGGCGGCGATCCCGCGGGGTCCCGCGTCCTTCGGGTGAATCCACAGCTCGGCGTGCGGCTCGGCTCGCTCGAGCATGGGCAGGGCGCGCCCATTATCGTAGAACGAATGGAACGCGGTCAGCACGCGCCCCTGGCGAAACTCGAGGGGGAAGCGGGTGCCTTCGGGCGCCGGGCGTGTGTAGCTGGGGAGCTCGGGGAGGCCGAGCGAGGCCGCGCGCTCGGAGTAGAACTCGACCTTGCCCGACGGTGTCGCGTAGCGTCCATGGCGATACGGCACATGGTCGAGCCGGCTCCTCTCCGCCATGCCCCCCTGCTTCCGCATCGTGCCGACGGTGAGCGCTCCGTCCTGCTGATGGGCGAGCAGCGCGTCCATATACGCCTCGAGGGAAGGCCACGGGAAGAAGTCCTCGATCGCGAGCCGGTCGGCGAGGTCCCGAAGCACGGGAATCAGGGGCCGGGTATCGCCGGCGGGCTCCAGGGCCTTGTCCATCAAGTACAGATGTGTGGCGGTTTCCTTGATGCCGAGGTCCTCGAGCCAGATCGTTCCAGGCAGCACGATATCAGCCACCCGCCTTATGGTGTCGTTGGCGAAGATGTCGTAGGCGACGATGAGACCCACCTGCGCGAGATCGCGCTCGATGGCCCCGGTGTCGGAGAACGAGTTCAGCATGTCGGTGCCCGCGGTGAGCAGCACGTCGAGGCCGCCCTCCTTGATGAGGCGAGCGATGGAGCGCATGTGGCTCGGCACCCACGGCCCGCGGGGGCGGCGATCGACGGCGGAGAGATCCGCGAAGTGATCGCCGGTCGGAAACGAGCGGTGGCGCGGGCCCAAGCCCCCGCCCGGCACGCCAAGCTGACCGGTGAGCGCGGGCAGGGTGGCGATAGCGCGGCCCGGCTGCCAGCCGTCGCGGTGCTTGTACATGCTGGCGCCGCCCACGACGATCATGGCGGGCCGGCTCGTCGCGTACTCGCGCGCCAGCCCGCGTATCTTCTCCGCGGCGAGGCCGGTTTCCCGCTCCGCCCACTCCGGCGAGAAGGCCTTCAGGTGCTCGGCGTAAGCCTCGTAGCCCACGGTGTGTTGCGCCACGAAATCGCGGGCTACGAGGGCCTCGCTCACGATCACGTGGGCCATGGCGAGGGCGAGCGCGGCGTCGGTGCCTGGGCGGATGAGCCACGTCTCGTCGGCGTGGCGCGACGCCTCCGTGCGCCGGACGTCGATGGCCACCACGCGCGTTCCGCGCTTCCGCGCCGCGACGAGATGCGGAGCCGTCGTGGGCTGGCTCGCGAGATTGGCGCCCCACAGCACGATGAGACGCGAGTGCTCCGCCATGTCCTCCTTGGTATTGGCCTCGATGACCCCCGTGATGCCGAGCCCGTAGGCCCCCATGGCCCAGCACACGATGGCGGGGTTCCAGACCTGCATGCCGCCCAGGTGGCCGAAGCGCATGATGAGAGGCCGGTTGATGCCCGTGACGTGCGCTCCGTGGCCGAACCAGAAGCCGACACGCTCGCGTCTGGTCGCGTCGATCGTGGACACGATGCGGTCGAGGGCCTCCTCCCAGCTCACGGGCCGCCAGCGGTTTTCACCGCGCCGTCCGTCCCGCACGAGGGGGCGGGTGAGCCGCCGGGCGTTTCCGGGAATCTCGACGGCGGCGCGGCCGCGGATGCAGAGGAAGCCTCGGCTGTCAGGGTTGTCGGGATCGCCTTTGACGGCGAGCACGCGCCCGTCGTCCGCCACGTCGACGAGCATCCCGCAGAAGGTCGGGTGGCAGTTCATGGGGCACATGGTGCGCACGGTGCGGGTCGTCATGGCGCGATCATACCTCTCCGTTGCCTCGGGCGCGTGGCTTCTGCTAGTGTGGGACAGCACACAACACGAGGGAGGAGAAGGAGATGAAGAAGTATCAGCTCATGGCGCCGGGCCCCACGCCCGTCCCGCCCAATGTCCTGCTCGCCATGGCCCGCCCGATCATCCATCACCGGGCCGCGGAATACGACGCGCTCTTTCTCGAGGTGCGCGAGGGACTGAAGCGCCTCGTGCAGACCCAGCAGGACGTGGTGACCCCGGCCTGCACCGGCACCGGTGCCATGGAAGCGGCCGTGACCAACACCCTCTCGGCCGGCGACCGGGTGATCGTGGTCAATGCCGGCGCGTTCGCCCAGCGGTGGCTGGCCATCTGCAAGGCCTATGGGCTCAGCGTGGTCGAGCTCGAAGCGCCCCACGGGGACACGGTGGCCCCCGACCGGGTGACCCAGGCTCTCCGGGAGCACAAGGACGTCAAGGCGGTGCTCGTCCAGCACAGCGAATCGTCCACGGGCGTACTGCACGATGTGCGCGGCTATGCGCAGGCCACGCGGGGCACCGAGGCCATCCTGGTCGTCGATGCCGTGTCGAGCCTCGGCATTGCCGAGCTGCCCATGGACGCCTGGGGCATCGACGTTGTCGTCTCCGCCTCGCAGAAGGGGCTCATGCTGCCTCCTGGCCTCGGCCTCCTCGCCCTCAGCGAGAAGGCGTGGGGGGCGGCCAAGCGGTCGACGCTCCCCAAGTACTACCTCGATCTCACCGAGGAGCGGAAGTACACGGCGAAGAACGAGGCGCGCTTCACCCCCGCCGTCTCCATCATGGTCGGGCTGCGCGAGGTGCTCCGCATGATCGGCGAGGAGGGGCTGCCGAACGTCCTCCGCCGTCACGACCGCCTCTCGCGAGCGACGCGGGCCGGCGCGGAGGCGCTCGGGCTCACCCTCTTCCCCAAGACCACTCCGAGTCCCGCGCTCACCGCGGTGCAGGTGCCGGCAGGGGTGGATGCCGACCGGGTCGTGGAGCGGTTCGCCACGTCGCACAACATCACCATCGACGGCGGCCGCGGCCCGACCAAGGGCAAGATCTTCCGCATCGGCCACATGGGCTATGTCGGCGACTTCGACATCACCACCGCGCTGGCCGCCCTCGAGCAGGTGCTCCACGATCTGGGGCAGCCCGTGGACTTCGGCGCCTCGCTCGGTGCCGCCCAGAAGGTGTTCGCCGAGCGGGGGTAGTCGCGGTAGGATAGCGGCTTGGCCATGTCGCTGCGACTCTTGCTACTACGTCACGGAGAAACGGCCTGGAACCGGGAGCGCCGGTACCAGGGCTGGACAGACACTCCTCTATCCGCGACGGGGCGGCAGCAGGCGGAGGCGGCGGCCCGGGAGCTCAAGGAGCACAAGTTCGCCGCCGTGTACTCGAGCCCGCTCCTGCGGGCCCGTGACACGGCCGCGGCCATCGCGCTGTCCCATGGCCTCGAAGTCGCGACAGACCCCGCCTTCAAGGAGCTGGGCTTCGGCGAGTGGGAAGGGCTCACTCTCGACGAGGCGCGGGCGCGAGATGGGGTGCTCTACGACGGCTGGGCCAAGACCCCGCACCTCGTCTCGCCTCCGGGAGCCGAGACCTTGGCCCAGGTGCGCGAGCGCGTACTCACCGGTCTCCAGCGGCTGCGCGCAGGGCATCAGAACGAGGTAGTGTGCCTGGTCGCCCATGGCATCCCCGTCCGCATCCTGATTCTCGAAGCGCTCGGTCTCGGGCTCGACCGGATCTGGTCGCTGCATTCGGCGCCCACCGGTATCTCCGAGCTCGAGTTCCGCGATGACTGGACGGCGCTCCACCGCATGAACACTCTCGTCCACCTCGACACCGCGCTGGCGGGACGGTAGGACGCCCCACTCGTCATGCCGCGCAAGGTCCAGCAGACCCAACTGCCTAAAGGGGCCAAGATCTATCTGCCCGACGAGGCGACCCAGAAACGCCGCGTGGAAGCGGAGCTCGGGAGTGTCTTCCGCAAATGGGGTTATCGCGAGATCGTCACCCCCGCCTACGAGTACTTCGACGTGCTCTCGCAGGGAACGGACCAGGAGCTCCAGGAGCGGATGTTCAAGATGGTGGACCGCGAGAGCGGCCGGCTTCTTGCCCTGCGCGCGGACGTCACCCCGCAGATCGCCCGTATCGTGGCCACGCGCATGCGCGAGGAGCCCAAGCCGCTGCGCCTGGCCTACGTGACCAACGTCTTCCGCTACGACGAGCCACACGTGGGGCGCTACCGCGAGTTCTACCAGGCGGGAGTGGAGCTGGTCGGCCTGCCCAATCCCGAGGGTGACGCCGAGCTCATTGCCATGACCGTGGAGGGCCTTCAAGCGCTCGGGCTGGAGCGCTTCCAGCTCGACGTCGGACAGGCGGACTTCTTTCGCGGCATCCTCGAGGATCTGGATCTCGACGAGGCCACCGCCGGCGAGCTCCGCTCGGTTCTCGGGAAGAAGGACATCTCGGCCCTCGAGCGCATCGTGGCCGGGATGGGGGTGCCCGCGGCGGTGGGCGAGCTGCTCCTTGCCCTGCCCGTCCTCTACGGCCGTGCCGACGTCCTCGATCGCGCGGAGCGCCTCGTGAAGAATCCGCGCTCCGAGGCCGCGCTCAAGAACCTCTCCGAGGTGTACCGGCTTCTCACCCTGTATGGCCTCGCCGACTCGGTGCTCCTCGATCTCGGCGAGGTGAGCGGCTTCGACTATTACTCAGGCGTGCACTTCGAGGCTTACGTGTCGGGGCTGGGGGCGCCCCTGGCGGGGGGCGGTCGCTACGATCACATGCTCGCCCGCTTCGGCTATGATTGCCCCGCTACGGGTTTCGCCTTCGAGGTCGGTCGAGTGCTCCTGGCCATGGAGAGCCAGGGGGCGGCGGTTGCCCCGCCGGGACCAGATTTCTTCGTCATCGATTTCACCGCCGACAAGACCCGGGCGCTTGCGCTCTCCCGTCGGCTCCGCGACGGTGGTGCGGCGGTGGCGCGGGACATCCTGAGCCGCGGGCTCGACGATTCGCTCGCCTACGCGCGCCAGCAGCGCGCGCGGTGGGCTCTCGTCATCGGCGAGCCGGGGGCCGACGCGGAGCAGGTGCGGGTCATCGCGCTGGATGGCCGGGCGGCCGAGCGCCGGGTGCCCGCGTCGGAGATCCTCACCGATCCCGCGCGGATCTTTCCAGAAACCGGGAGCAGGAGGTAGGCGTCATGCCAAACATCGTGATCGTGGGCGCCCAGTGGGGTGACGAGGGCAAGGGCAAGGTGGTGGACGTGATCACGCCGCACTTCGACGTGATCGTTCGCTACCAGGGCGGCAACAATGCCGGCCACACCGTGGTGGTGGGGCGCGAGAAGTTCGTGCTCCAGACCATTCCCTCGGGGATTCTTCATCCAGGCCGCCGCAACATCATCGGCTGCGGGGTGGTGGTCAACCCCGCCTCTCTGATCGACGAGATGGAGTCGCTCGTCCAGCGCGGCGTCTCCCTCGACGGCAACCTCTACATCTCGAAGAATGCCCACGTGATCATGCCGTATCATCCCGCCCTCGACCGGGCCAGCGAGTCCAAGGCGGGCAAGCATCGCATCGGCACCACGGGCAAGGGCGTGGGCCCCGCCTATGCGGACAAGACGGCGCGAGTGGGCATTCGCATGGCCGATCTCCTCGACCAGCGGCTGCTTCGCGAGAAGCTCGAGTTCAACGTGGCCCAGAAGAACCGGCTCCTCCGTGAGATCTACGACGCGGAGAGCTTCACCGTGGACGGCATCCTGAGCGCCTACCTGCGCTATGCGGGATGGCTCGCTCCCTACATCACGGACACCGCGTTGCTCATCCACAAATGGATGGAGGCGGGCTCCTCCGTGCTCTTCGAGGGAGCGCAGGGGACCATGCTCGACCTCGATCACGGCACGTATCCGTTCATCACCTCGTCGAGCACGACGGCGGG